>JBBQYN010000488.1:0-1505 GCA_038208655.1 Actinomycetales bacterium | reverse complement strand
TTCGGGTGGGCGGGCCGGCGATGCCCGAGGTCATCGCCCGGAGCAGCTTCCTGCTGAACGAGGTGGCTGCCCGTGACCGCGGCCGGGTGCTGGCCGCCGACGACGTCCTGGATATTCTGCCGCCCTTCGCCGGGGGCTAGCCCCAGCCTGCCTCCGCCCCCTGGTCAGGTGCTAGACGCGTTCCAATAGCATTGCCGTGCCCTGGCCGACCCCCACGCACATGGTCGCGAGCCCCCGGTCCGCCTGCTCGCGTTCCATCCGTCCGAGCAGGGTGATGGCGATCCGTGCACCCGATGAACCCAGCGCATGCCCGAGGGCGATGGCACCGCCGTCGCTATTCACAATCCCCGGGTCGAGACCTAGCCTGCGGATGCAGGCCAACGACTGGGTGGCGAACGCCTCATTGAGCTCCACCGCACCGATATCGTCGAGCCGCCAGCCGGCTCGGGAAAGCACCTTCTCCGTCGCGGGAACCGGACCGATGCCCATGATTTCCGGCGGCACTCCCGCTGATGCGCCGTCCACGACACGTGCCCGGGGAACCAGACCGAACCGCTTCACCGCGCTCTCGCTGGCAACGACGATGGCGGACGCACCGTCGTTGAGTGAACTCGCGTTTCCTGCCGTGACGATCCCGCCCGGCCGCACGACCGAACGAAGCGAGGCCAAAGTTTCCAGCGATGTACCTGGCCGGGGACCCTCGTCCTGGTCTACAACGCCGGTCTTCGTTTCAACGGACAGAATCTCCTTGGTGAACCGCCCCGCAGCAATAGCCGCCAGGGCACTCCCATGGGACTTCACCGCGAACGCATCAGCATCTTCCCGGGTGATGCCATCCAGCGACGCCACTTCTTCAGCGGTTTCCGGCATCGACAGCTTTTGCTGGTCGCTGAAGCGCGGGTTGGTGAATCGCCACCCCAGAGAGGTGTCAGCAATTTCGCCGGGTCGGGCGAAGGCCTTCACTGGCTTTTCCATCACCCACGGTGCGCGGGTCATGGACTCCACCCCACCTGCAATGACCACGTCAGCGGCACCGGCCTTGATCATCTGCGAGGCGATCAAAATGGCGCTCAGCCCTGAAGCGCACAGCCGGTTGACGGTCAGGCCGGGAACAGTGTCCGGCAACCCGGCAAGCAGCGTTGCCATCCGCGCCACGTTCCGGTTGTCTTCGCCGGACTGGTTGACGCAGCCCAGAACCACTTCGTCGACGGCCTTCGGGTCCATGCCCGCACGTTGCAGGGACTCCCGAACCACCAAAGCCGCAAGGTCATCCGGTCGCACCGATGACAGGGCACCACCATAACGGCCGACAGGAGTTCTCACTCCTCCGACAAGAAAAGCTTCATTCATTGGGTGTTCCTTAATTGAGGTGTTGGCTGGATGGGCGGGGTCAGGCGAACGCGGAGATGCCGGTGATGTCGCGCCCGATCAGCAGCGACTGGATGGAGTCGGTCCCCTCGTAGGTGTGCACCACCTCCATGTCGGTCATGTGGCGGGCCACATGG
>JBBQYN010000487.1:0-1530 GCA_038208655.1 Actinomycetales bacterium | reverse complement strand
ACGCAGGACGCTGAGCAGCGCCCCGGTGAGGGTCGCCGTTTTGCCGGGGCCAGCCGAGATAGTGACTTCGCTGGCGCCGGTGATGACGTCCTCGAGCACCCGTGCACCATCACGGTCGATGGTGCTGAGCTTGACCAGTAGCCCAGTGACCGGAACGTTCTCTACCCGTACCCTTTCGATGCTTGCGGGGCCGACCTTGACCTTTTCGATGGTCCCGGCGCCGGACTTCACCGTCTTCCTGCCAGTCCTGGCCACCGAGCCGCCAGCGCCCTTCGGCCGCGGCATCTTGGCGCCGCTTACCTTGCCCTGAGGCGTCTTGGGGACGTTGCCGCCGGTCTTCCCGACCTTGGCCCCGCCGGTCACCCTCCCCGTCTTGGCCGACCGGCTGGTGCCGCCACTCTTCTTCGCCGTCATCAGCCACCCCTTTCGGTCCCGGCGCCATCGTGTTTCTGCGTTCACCACCCAGTGTATATCCGAAACAACCGAAACAGCACCGTCGCCGGGTCACAGGGTTCCGCAACTCAACCTGCAACGTAGATCTGGTGGCGGCGCCTGCGCACCGTAGGAGCGCCGATGGTCTCGTCTCCCGCGAGCACGGGTCGATCCCCCCAGTAACATACATTCACTCATGTATGTATGTTGGGCCGGTGACACGACAACAAGAGCGATCCGCGGCGACCCGCCGGGTTCTTCTCGACGCCACCGTGGCATGTCTGGTCGAGCACGGTTACCACGGGACGACCAGCGTGGCTGTGGCGAGCAAGGCCGGCTTGTCGCGCGGCGCCCAGCTCCACCACTTCGGAACTCGCGACGACATGGTGGTTGCCGCAGTCGAACACCTCGCACAGAAGCGCCTGGAAAGCGTGTCCGCCAGCCTCGACCGCATGGCTACTGAGGACTGGGAGCGGCCCGGCGCGCGGGAGCGGCTGGCGCGCGCCGCTCTGGACCTGTTGGCCGAGGCCCTCTCCGGCCCTCTCTATGCGGCGACGCTGGAGCTGTGGGTCGCGAGCCGGGCGAACGCTGCCCTGCGGGAGAAGCTGGTCCCGGCCGAGCTCCGGGTCGATGCCGAGCTGCGGTCTGTGTGTCGCACGTGGGTCACCGATGACCCGGTCCTGGTCCGTCTCACTCTTGATCTCCTGCTCGGCAGTGGCGTGAGCGGGATGCACGCCGACCACCGCAGCAACAGCCGCCGACGGCAGGCGATCGAGGCCTGGAGCACGTTCCTGCGACAGGGGGCCGCGTTGTGACCAGTATCGAAGATCTGATCTCGACGTGGGCTGAGAAGTTCCGCACCCATCCTGACGGGTCACCGTTGCCGGCTCACCACGCCACGTGCCTGGGATGCGGGGAGGAGAATCCGCACGGGCACCATCTCCGGGTTCATCGCGAGAGTGACGGCGTTGTCGCGCACCACACCTTCGACGAACGCCACGTCGGCGCACCCGGCATCGCTCACGGCGGTGCCGTGGCGGCGGTGGTGGACGACTTCTACGGATTCCTGCTCTACCTCACTGACGGGCCGGCGGTCAC
>JBBQYN010000486.1:0-1537 GCA_038208655.1 Actinomycetales bacterium | reverse complement strand
GACTGGCGCCGCGCCGTGAGCGGCGTGCTCGGCGAGGAGATTAGGCGGGAACTCGAGGCACCGGAGCCGCCACGGCCGCACGACCCCGCAGCAGCGACGACAGAACAGGGCCAGGCATGAAACTGCACATCAACGGCGACGCCGTCGACGCTCCCGCCGCCGCCGGACAAAGCCTACGCACCTACCTGCGCGGCCAGGAACACTTCGAGGTGAAGAAGGGCTGCGACTCCGGCGACTGCGGTGCCTGCTCGGTTCTGATCGACGGCACCCCGGTGCACTCCTGCATCTACCCGGCGTTCCGGGCCGAGGGCTCCCAGGTCACGACCGCAGCCGGGCTCGGAACCCCGGCCGGGATCGACACGAACGGCGCGGTCACCCCGGCCCGGCTGCATCCGGTGCAACAGCGTTTCGTCGACGCCGGCGCCTTCCAGTGCGGGTTCTGCACCCCCGGCATGGTCGTGACCGCGTCGACCCTCACCGAGCACGACCTGGAGCACGACCCCGACGCGCTGGCGCGCCTGCTCAAAGGCAACCTGTGCCGCTGCACCGGCTACCGGGCCATCGAGGACGCCATCCGCGGCCGGCACACCCCACTCGCCGGCAGCTGCCACACGGCGCACGAGGGTACCGACGGTATCGCCGGTGCCGACGCATCCGTCGCCTTGCCCGAGCGCACCGTCGAAACCAGCGGTATGCCGGAACCCCGCGCCCCCCGCCTCGGCCCGGTCCTCCCGACCGGGCGGCGCCGCACCGACCCAGGCCTGATCGGCACATCGCTGCCCGCACCGGCCGGCGAACGCATCGTGAGCGGCCTGGAGCCCTACACCCTCGACGTGGCCGTGCCCGGTCTGCTGCACCTGAGCGTGCTCGCCAGCCCGCACGCACACGCCCGCATCGAGCACATCGACACCCGGGAGGCCCTCGCCCTGCCCGGGGTGCACGCGGTACTCACCCACCAGGACTCCCCCGACGTGCTCTTCAGCACCGCCCGGCACGAAAACCGCACCGACGACCCCGACGACACCCTGGTCTTCGACCGGGTGCTGCGCTTTCGCGGCCAGCGCGTGGCGGCCGTCGTGGCCGACTCCGTGGGCATCGCCGAAGCGGCCTGCCGGCTGGTCACCGTGCAGTACGACGTGCTGCCGGCAGTGTTCGACCCCGACGCCGCCCGCCAGCCGGGCGCCCCGCTGCTGCACGGTGAGAAGGATGCCGCCGCCAGTCGAATCGCCGACCCCGACCGTAACCTCGTCGCCGCCCTGCACGGCGAACACGGTGATGTGGCCGCCGGCCTCGCGGCCGCCGACATCGTGGTCACCGGTCGCTGGCAGACCCAGCGCATCGCGCACTCCCAGCTGGAGACCCACGCCAGCATCGGCTGGATGGACGGCGCCCGCCTGGTGCTGCGCACCAGCTCGCAGGTTCCCTTTCTCGTGCAGCGCGAAATCTGCCGCATCTTCGACCTGGCCGAACCCGACGTGCGGGTCTTCACCGCCCGGGTGGGCGGCGGTTTCGGCGGCAAGCAGGAGATCCTCACCGA
>JBBQYN010000485.1:0-1547 GCA_038208655.1 Actinomycetales bacterium | reverse complement strand
ACCTACCGCCCCACCACCCGCCACCCTATATCCCGCCGAAACTGCTTCCCCTCGAACCGAATCGCCGCCGCTGCGTCGCGGCTCATCGCCTGCGCCGCCGCGAACGACTCGGCCACCGCCGTCACCGCCAGCACGCGCCCGCCATTTGTGACCAGCGTGCCGTCGGCCGTGAGTGCCGTGCCCGCGTGGTACACGGTGACACCGAGCGGGAGATCGTCCGGAATCGTGATCACGTCGCCCGTGCGGCGGCTCTCCGGATAGCCGGCGCTCGCCAGCACGGTGGTGACGGCGGCGCCAGGACGGACCGCAATCTCGGGCAACGGCTCACCCCGCGCGGCGGCATCGAGCAGGGCGGTGAGTCCCCCCCCCAACAACGGCAGCACCGCCTCCGTCTCGGGGTCGCCGAAGCGGCAGTTGAACTCCACCACGTTGGGCGTGCCATCAGGATGCAGCATGATGCCGGCATAGAGCAGCCCACGGAACGGCGTGCCGCGCCGGGCCATCTCGCGCAGCACCGGGAGCAACACCTCACGCTCGATCCGGGCCAGCACCGCCGGCGTCGCGATCGCCACCGGCGTGTAC
Organism: Actinomycetales bacterium; assembly: GCA_038208655.1. Taxonomy (GTDB): domain Bacteria; phylum Actinomycetota; class Actinomycetes; order Actinomycetales; family Microbacteriaceae; genus Cryobacterium. The sequence goes on along the minus strand of JBBQYN010000485.1, from coordinate 965 downwards.
GCCCCCATCCCGCCGGTGTTGGGGCCGGTGTCGCCCTCGCCGATCCGCTTGTGGTCCTGCGCCGCCGGCAACAGCCGCACCTCGGTGCCGTTGGTGACCGCGAAGAGCGACAATTCCTCGCCCACCAAAAACGCCTCGATCACCACCACGTCACCCGCATGCCCGAAGCGACGGTCGCCAAGCATCTCGCGCACCGCCGCCGCCGCCTCGGCACGCGTGGCGCAGACCACCGCGCCCTTGCCCGCCGCGAGCCCGGAGGCCTTGACCACCAGTGGCTCGGCATGGGTCGCGACGTGCGCAAGCGCTGCCTCGAGGTCGGTGAAGGTGGCGCTCGCCGCGGTCGGCACACCCGCACTGGCCATCACGTCCTTCGAGAAGGCCTTGGAAGCCTCGAGCTGTGCCGCGGCCGCACCCGGGCCGAACACCGTGCGCCCCTCGGCGCGGAGGCGGTCGGCCAGCCCCAGGGCGAGCGGCACCTCGGGGCCCACGACCACCAGATCAATGGCGTGCGCATCGACCGCGTCGGCGAGGCGGTCAATGTCATCGCCAGGAATGGGCAGGCAGGTGGCGAGGGCCGCGATCCCCGGGTTGCCGGGGGCGGCATGCAGGTGGTGCGACGGGTCATCGGCAGCAAGGGCCATCACGAGTGCATGTTCGCGGCCCCCGCCGCCGACGACCAGAATCCTCACGTGGCGGCGCCCGACCCCGACCCCTTGCGCCGGGTCTCGTCGAAGGCATCACGCGCCGCATCGGCCGCACGCTTGGCGGCGTTCTTGAGGTGGTTCGCGACGTCCTTGATCTCGTCGCGATAGTAGTTGCCGGCCTCCCGCACGTCGTCGCCCAGCGGCCGTTCGGCCTGCTCCGTGCCGCGACGGACGTACTCGCCGTCGATGATGCGCTGGTAGGCGCCCGACTGGATCCAGCGCTGCACCTCGGCCGCGCGCACGGTGTGCATCGGGTGCGAC
>JBBQYN010000484.1:0-1567 GCA_038208655.1 Actinomycetales bacterium | reverse complement strand
TGTGCCCGAACCGGCTGCTGCTGGGACTGCGCGACCGCGACGACCACCGCGCGGCAGGCGGGCCCCCGGCGTTGTTCGCCGCGCACCCGCGGCCGGGCTCCGGCTGCCTGGACGGATACCGCGTGCAGCTGCTCGCCCCGGCATCCGATCCCGTGGTCGCCCCGGTTGCCACCCCCGAGGCCGGCCTGGTCGCGGCCAGTGGGCGGCACGGGCTGGCCCCGGCCCAGGCCGCTCCGGCCGGGCCCAACCCGACACCTGCAACCGACCCGGCGCCCCCTGTCGACCTGCCCGCCCTGGCCGCGCAGGGCCCGGTCATGGTGGTGACCACGTCCCGCCGCACCACAGCCCGCATCCAGACAGCGCTCGGCGCGGTGACCGAGGTCGTGCAGCTCACGGGCGTACCGGTGTCCGCCGCGGCACCGTCGACCCTCACGGTGAACGTCTCCGGCGGTCCCGTCTTCGTCGGTGATGTGGACAGCTGGCAGGCCCAGTGGGCCCTGCTGGCGGCGCTGCGCCCGCACGCCACCGTGCTCTTTGACGGCTGCAGCCTCGCCGACTACCGGCTGCTCAGCCGCCGCCGTGAGCTGCCGCCGCCACTGTCGACGGCACAGTCACGGGTCTGGCTGCTCACCCCCGACGGCTCGGTCACCCGGTCGCGGCTGCCCTGACGCTTCCCCCGCCCGCACCTGCACCCGCACCTGCGCCACACCCAGTTCAGGCCAACAAAGCGCCGAGGTCCCGCGGGTCGAGACCGTGGGCGGCGGCCACGGCGGCGTTCATCACGCCGCCCGCGCTCACGTTCACACCCCGGGCCAGCGCGGCATCCGCTCGCAGGGCCCCACGCCAGCCGAGAGTCGCCAGGGCCCGCACGTAGGGCAGGGTGGCGTTGGTCAGCGCGTACGTCGACGTGCTCGGCACGGCGCCGGGCATATTCGCGACGCAGTAGAACAGGGAACGGTGCACCCGAAACGTGGGATTCGCGTGGGTGGTGGGGTAGGAATCGGCAAAGCAACCGCCCTGGTCCACGGCGACGTCGACCAGCACACTCCCCGGCTTCATGCGGGACACCAGCTCGTTGCTGACCAGTTTCGGCGCGCGGGCCCCGGGAATGAGCACGGAACCGATCAGCAGGTCGGCCTCCTGGGCAGCTTTCTCAATTTCGAAACTGTTCGACACGATCGTCTTCACGCGGCCGACGTGCAGCGCATCCAGCTCCCGCAGGCGAAACAGGTTCGTGTCCAAAACCGTCACCTCCGCGCCGAGGCCGACCGAGATCTGCACGGCGGCGGTGCCGGCCACACCGCCGCCGAGCACGGTGATGCGCGCCGGGTGGGTGCCCGGAACCCCGGGGACCAGCAGGCCGGGCCCGCCGTTCGGGGTCAGCATCGCGTTGGCTCCCACGATCGGGGCCAACCGGCCGGCGACCTCGCTCATCGGGGCGAGCAGCGGCAGAGCTCCGCCGGGCAGTTGCACCGTCTCGTACGCGATCGCGGTCATGCCGCTGCCCTGCAGCGCCTGCAGCAGCTGCGGTTCGGCGGCCAGGTGCAGGTAGGCGAACAGCACCAGG
>JBBQYN010000483.1:0-1573 GCA_038208655.1 Actinomycetales bacterium | reverse complement strand
AGTTAGCCGATACGTCGACTTCCATCGAACCCTGGGTCACCCCAATCCCTGTCACTAATCAGGCTATACCGGTCAGTCCGGTTAGTCCACTGCCGAATGACGTTACAGTGAAGCCACGGTCTAGCCGGCCAGACCGCAGGTACAGGAGGATTGAATGGATACGGTGCGATGAGGTCCGCTCGGTGGTACGGGCCGGGGGATATCCGCGTAGAGCGCGTCCCCGAACCACAATGCGGCCAAGACCAAGCATTGATTCGTGTCCTGTGGTGTGGGCTTTGTGGCAGCGACCTCGAGGAGTATCGAGAAGGACCCGTAGTCATTCCCGTGGACGCCGACACCGGCAAAGCCGCCCCCCTGACGTTGGGGCATGAATTCGTCGGCGTGGTGGAACTGGCGGCTGTGGACGGCACAGGTCCACCGGCAGGCACGATCGTGGTGCCCGACGTGGTCTTCGGCTGCGGTAGTTGCTGGTGGTGTCGCCACCACGAGGAGGGGCTGTGTCCCGACCTCAGCGTTCTGGGTCAACAAATCGACGGCGGACTGGCGGAGTTCGTCGCGGCACGCGCTTCGCGTTTGGTGGTCGTGCCGAAACGCGTTCCCGTCATGCATGCGGCTTTGGCGGAGCCGCTGGCCGTGGCCGTGCGCGCCGCCCGTGCAGCCGGCGGATTGACGGGTCGGGGCGTGCTGGTGATCGGCGGAGGTTCAGTTGGTCAGCTCATGGCACGGGTTGCCCGCGCCACAGGGGCGCACCCCGTCGTAGTCATAGATCCCTCCCCAATTCGGCGAGGGCTCGCCGTAAAAATGGGCGTTGATGCAGCGCTGCCGCCGGACCAGATCGACGCGGCAGCCATCCACTTCCCGGAGCGCGGCATCGATGTCGTGATCGAGGCCAGCGGAGCCGCCGGCCAGCCTCGGAAAGCCGCAGGCATGGCTCGTCGCGGAGGCACCGTCGTCTTGTTGGGCGTGTCACCACATCCGGAATCCTTGGACCTGCTCGACGTGGTATTGCACGAGAAGACCATCCGCGGTTCTGCCGCCCACATGTACGACGACGACGTCCAAGTCGCCATCGATCTCTTGGCCAGCGGTTCGGTCTCAGCTGAAGGCCTCATCAGCAGCTGCGTCGAGCTAGAAAATGCCGCAGAAGCATTTTGCCAGCTCGCGACGGGGGATGATGCAACGATCAAGATCCTCATCGATTGCAGTCCCACTTCCCCCACACGCATAAGGTGCCCCGAATGATTCACGACGGTATCCCACCAACGCGCAGTGACTTGCTCGATTCCCTTATCGAAGCCATCTTCGAGAACCAGTACCCGCCCGGCACCAAGCTCCCCTCCGAGCGAATACTCTCCGAGCAGCATGGCCTGTCTCGGCCGATCGTTCGTGAAGCACTTCGCAGCCTCGCTGAGCGTGGACTGATCAATATCGTTCCGGGGCGAGGCGCCTTCGTGCGGACCGCCGGGGCGGGTGACCTAGCGGGCCCAATGAACGCAGTCGCACGGCAACACGGGGCCACCCCGCGTCATCTTGTCGAAGCACGCGACATGCTGGAGCAGCGCACAACTGCACT
>JBBQYN010000482.1:0-1580 GCA_038208655.1 Actinomycetales bacterium | reverse complement strand
CTGCAGCACCGTGCCGCCGTCGAACGTGACACTCACCATGCGCCGCGGGCCGAAACGTTGCACCCGCGAGACGTGCCCGGTCACACCGGCCGGCGCCGCGGCATCCGTGCACGCAGAGACCTCGATGGCTTCATGACGGATGACCAGAAGCCCGGGCCCCTGAGGCGTGCCCGGCGGCACGGGCACCCGCCCGAGCGGCGACACGTGCACGTCGCCCTGCACGGTGCCGGCGACCTCGTTGAGACCACCCATCAGCCGGGCCACCCGGATCGATGCCGGCTGGTTGTAGAGCCGTTCCACCGAGTCGTGTTGCAGCAGCTCGCCGCCGTGCAGCACGGCAATGCGATCGGCTACCGCCGCGGCCTCGTCACGGTCGTGCGTGACCAGAATACTCGTGGGGCGCACGGCGTGACGGATGTCGGCCAACAGCCGGTGCATGCCCTCCCGTAGCGCAGAATCCAGCGCGCTGAACGGCTCGTCGAGCAGCAGCACGCCGGGCTTCGCCGCCAGCGCGCGAGCGATCGCCACACGCTGTTCCTGCCCGCCGGAGAGTTCCTGCACCGAACGGCCGCCGAAGTCACCCAGCTGCACCAGGTCGAGGTAGTGCCCGGCCTGGGCTCGTGAGGCGGCCCGGCTGGCCCCGCTGACGCGCTGCGAGAACGCCACATTGTCCAGCACGCTGAGGTGCGGGAACAGCAACGGTCGCTGGAAGACCATTCCAACGCCGCGTTTCTCGGCGGCGACCCCGGCGACATCACGCCCGGCCACGAGCACCCGGCCGGCGCTGACCCGTTCAAGCCCGGCGATCACCCGCAGGATCGTGCTCTTGCCCGAGCCGCTCGGCCCGAGAATACCGGTGCACGACCCGGCCGGCACTTCGAGCGTGATGCCGGTCAGGGCGGGGGTACCGCCGATCCCGAAGGTCTTGCCCACGGCCTGAAGGGTGACATCGGCGCTCATCGGGGGTCTCCTGCAGTAGGTGTTACGGCGTGTTCAGGGCGAGTGCTGGCCGGGCGGTGTCGGCTGCGGCGCGCGCGCGGGCGGCGGCCGGCCAGTCCGGTGAGGGCCAGCAGCGCCAGCGGTGGCACGATCGCCGACAGCGACAAGACGGCGACCGCCGCGTCGTTGCCGATCCCGGCGGCGAGCGACCCGGTCACAAGCGGCAGCGTCACGATCTCGCCGCCGCCCACGACGACCGTGACCACGTAGTCGCTCCAGCCCACCAGGAATGCCAGAAACGCCGCCCGGGCCAGCGCCGGCGCGACCAGCGGCAGGTGCACCCTCCACAGCACGCTGCGCGGTGAGGCGCCCAGGGTGCGGGCTTCCTCTTCGAAGCGGATGTCGTGGGCCGCGTAGGCGACGCGCATCGTGAACGTCGTGTACGGCAGGGCAACCACCACGAGCACGAGCAGCAGGCCGACCGTCGGCGGCACGTAGGCGCGCAGCAGGATCACGTTGAGGCCGAGCACGGCGGCGAACGGCGGCAGCGCGATGGGGGAGAGCAGCAACAGGCTGACCAGCCGTGGCCAGGGCACGGCACCGAACGTCAGAGCCCGGGCGGCCATTGCTCCGAGCGGGGT
>JBBQYN010000481.1:0-1589 GCA_038208655.1 Actinomycetales bacterium | reverse complement strand
TGTCCCACCGCCTGCGCGGCCTCCGCCGGACCGACTACCGCAGCCACCGCCGCCTTGTTGACCGTCGGCACGCAGCTGAACAGCGCACGCGCATCCGGCGGTACTGCATCGAAGCACCAGCCCTTCGATTCGATCCACTCCCCGCGCCCAGTCAGCGCCACCTGCCCAATGCGGTCGGCGACGTGCACCGGATGCCGCCCACCCAGCAGGCGGAAGACGGCCAGCGTGCCCGGAGGTTCGTGCGAATACGTGCCCTGAAGCAGCAGCACCGGACAGTGATCGGCCAGCCGTCGAACCTGGGCGATCAACCGCGCCGCCGCCGGAGCATGCAGGTCCAAAGGGTGGTCGGTGGCGTCGCCGGAGATGACGGCAACGTCCACCCCCAGCGCGATCGCCCGGTCGATCGCGGCGCCGAAGCAGCGGTCGGCTTCGACCAGCGTTCGGGTGCCGTAGTGCAGGTCTGAGAAGTGCGCAACGCGGATCATGTCGGCCACCCTGACGACGCCGCCTGCAGTTCGCTCTCGATCTTGTCGAGGTAGCCCTGCGGGTCGTTGCGGTAGCGCTCGAGCTCGTTCCAGGCCCGGGCCCGCCCATGAGGATTGATCTTCCAGCCCGTGCCCCATCGGCGATCGGCATAGGTCTGGTACAGGTCCGAGGCGATCCCGCCTGACTGCACGCGGGCCATCAGTTGCTCGAGGGTCGGGTGTCCTGCGCGCAGTGGCACCTCGACTGACGCAGGCATCACCACGGCCGGGCTCGGCGCTTCGAGCGAGACGGCCGTCACCGACTCTGCGCGGGTCACCCTTCGATCGCTCTCCAGGATCTGGCTCGCCAGGTTCGCCTGCACGAGCGTGGCTTCGATGTCCTCGTTCTCGCGAAGCAAGGTGGTCACGTCCACCGGCGCCTCCAGGTCGATGATCCACTGCGGCACGCGCACGGCACGCCCCTGCTCGTCGATGTGGGCCACCTCCATCAGCGTCTTGGTCAGGTAGAACGTCGTGCGCTGCCGGTCCAGGAAGCCCGAGATGCGTCCGCCGCGCAGAAAGCCGACCGTCTCGAACTTCCGGATCGCCGCGTTCATCGCGTAGAAGCTGTTGGTGTGCAACTCGAACGCGCTGATCGAGCGGATGCCGGGGATGAAGAACAGGAAGCGGCCGCTCAGGTTGCACTGGCGCTGCTGGTACTCGGGGCAGGACTCCGGCTCGCAGACGCCACCGTTGGCGTCGCGAAGCACGGTCTTGCGCCCGCCGAAGAGGCGGATGGTGCGGCGACCCGTGTCGTCGACCGGCACCGGCGCGTGGGTCATGCAGTGGCGGACCCTACCGTCGGCCGAGTACTGCGACCAGAAGTGCTTCTCGTGCGTTCCCCAGGCTGCGAGTTCGTGGGGCATCACCGTCTGCCAGTGGTCCGTCGGAAACACCACCGGGAAGCGGTAGAGGCGACGGCCTTCGCCCCGGTCCTCGCCATGGGCTTCGAGAATCTGTTCGGCGATTTCCGGGTTGGGAAAGTCCTGTGCCCGCACCGTGAACCACTGGACGTTGCGCGGCACCAGCGGCGTTTTCAGGTCAGGCAGGGCCTCGGCGATCGCG
>JBBQYN010000480.1:0-1594 GCA_038208655.1 Actinomycetales bacterium | reverse complement strand
ATCTGCGCCACACTGAGCCGGTCTACGTGCTGCTCGGCGGCAAGCAGCAGAATCGCCACGCGCAGGGCCTGAGCGGTGCGCGCCGCGCGGCCATCCGGGCGGGCGTCACGCGGATCGGGGGCGGCGGCATCCGTGGTCATGCCCCCACCCTAGCCACCCGTCCGGCGACCCGAGGCGGTCCGACCCGGGCCGTCACACGGGCGACGAAGTAGGTTTAGGGGGTGACCACTTTCGCAGAGACTGCCAACCCGCCCCTTGACTCCGAGTCCGTGGCGGCGCTGGCCGACACCGGGCTGCAGTTTCGCCTGCTCGATGCGACGGCCGCCGCCGCCGCGACCGATGCAAATGCAGCGACCGATGCCGAGACCGAGGCCCTCCGCCGCTGGCTGCTCGCCGAAGCGCGCGGCTTTCACGACCCCGAGCCCACCATCGAACGCCTCACCGGTCAGGCCGCCGAAATCGCGGGCGACCGCATCTCGGGCGTCTACGACGACACCGGCGCGGATGCCGCCACACCGGTGGCCACCATTCGGTCCTGGCTGATGGACCTCACCGTTCCCGGCGGGGCCGCACTGCCGGCCTGGGCGATCAGCTCGGTCACCGTCTCCCCCACGCACCGCCGCCGCGGCGTGGCCCGCGCCCTGCTGGGCTCCGAACTGCGCACCGCCGCGGCCGCCGGCCACGCCCTGGCCATGCTCACCGTCTCGGAGGCCACCATTTATGGTCGGTTCGGGTTCGGCCCGGCCGTGCACCAGGCGCACTACCGCGTGGACACCACGCGCACGCGCTGGAGCGGCCCCACCCCCGACGGTCGCGTGCAGTTCGTCACGCCCGAATCCCTGCTCATCGACGGCCCGGCCGTGTTCGACCGTGCCCGCCGGCAGTCCCCTGGCGAGGTCGACCGCCGCGCCGACGTCTGGTCGTCGCGCCTCGGCCTGAACCCCCGCCACCCGGGCGCCACCAGCCGCGACCACCGCGCCGTGCGCTACGACGATGCCGCCGGCGTCACGCAGGGCTACGCCGTGTACACGGTCGCCATCACCGGCAACAGTTTTCCGGCCCGGCTCACGCTGGTCGACCTGGTCGCCGCGACCGATGACGCCACCGCCGCGCTGTGGCGGTTCCTCATCGAGATGGACCTCGTCACCGAGATCGACGCCGCCGGTCGTAGCGTGAGCGAAGCGCTGCCATGGCTGATCACCGACCGCCGCGCGGTCACCAAGGTCGACGAGAGTGACCACCTCTGGCTGCGCCTGCTCGACGTGCCGGCCGCCCTCGAAGCCCGCCGGTACGCCGCCGCCGACACCCTGCGCTTCGACGTGTCCGACGACCTCGGCTTCGCCCAGGGCCGCTTCGACCTCACCGTGACAGCGGATGGCGCGGCGCACGCGACCCGGGTGGCCAGCGCCGCCGACTCCCCCACCGGCTCCCCCACCGACACTGCTATACCCGTCGACCCCGGAGCCAACCTCGCCGACAGCGCCACGGGCCCGGCGCACCTCGCCGTCACCGTGGCCGACCTCGGCGCGCTCTACCTCGGCGGCGTCAGCGCCCTCGACCTGGTGCGCGCGGGCCGGGCGCACCAGCTCACGCC
>JBBQYN010000479.1:0-1595 GCA_038208655.1 Actinomycetales bacterium | reverse complement strand
GAACATCGCGATCTTGAAACCCTCGCCCTCAAGCCCCAGCAGGTTGGTGGCCGGCACCTCCACGTCGTCCATCTTGAAGTAGCCGGTATTGCCCGCCAGGATGCCCCACTTGTGGGTCAGCGTGCCGCTCGAAAAGCCCTGGAAGCCTCGCTCGACGATGAAGGCGCTGAGGCCGGAGGTGTCGCGGGCCTTCTTTTTCTCGAGATCGGTCCAGACCACGACCAGGAAGTGATCGGCGACGTCGGCGAGCGAGATCCACATCTTCTCGCCGTTCAGCACGTACGAGTCACCGTGCCTGACGGCGACGGACTGAATGCCGCGCGCGTCGCTGCCGGCGGCCGGTTCGGTCAGGCCGAAGGTCGCGATCTTCTGTCCCTGCGCCTGCGGCACCAGGTACCGCTGCCGCTGCTCCTCGGTACCCCAGGCCAGCAGCGACAGGCAGTTCAGGCCGACGTGTACCGAGAGGATCACGCGTAACGATGTGTCGACGTATTCGAGTTCCTCGCTGGCCAGGCCGAGGCTGAGATAGTCCATGCCGGCGCCGCCGTAGACCGCGGGCACGGAGATGCCGAGCAGGCCGAGATCCGCCATCTGCGGCAGGATGTCGGGATCGAACCGGTGGGCCCGATCCAGTTCGCCGATGCGCGGAGCGATTTCCCGGGCGGCCCATGCACGAACGGTCTGCTCGAGCAGCAGTTGTTCGTCATTGAAGTCGAAGTTCATCATCTCGACTGTCGATGCTAGCACGCAGACTGGCGCCGCCGGACGGGGCGCTACCGTCCGAGCCGGACAGCCGTCCCGATGCGTGCATCGAGCAGTGCCTGCGCCGACCCGTTGACCACCGCCACCTCGAGAAAGCCGCTGCTACCGGGCAACAGGCAGACGTCACCGGCGGCCCGTTCCGCGTACATGCGCACGATCGGAAGCTGCCGACCCGCGCAGGTGCCCCAGTGGTAGCGACCCTGCTGCACACGGTCGGATGGAATCGTGGTGATCAGATTGCCGAAGTGGTCGACACACGCCACGTGTCCCGTGAGCAGGCCGTCGGCTTCATGCAGCGGGGGCACCGGCAGGAACACCAGGTCGCGCGTGGCTTCGCCCACGTCCTCCAGCGTGCCACCGCACGCCAGGTGCGCGGCGACCGGCGCGAAACGGTCGCGGCCCTCGAAGGTCGCACCATGACCGCGGCGCCAGAACGATGACTGCGTGAGCGACACGGCACGCCAGGTGCGGGCACGCGAGAGCACGTGGCTCAGCAGGCCATTGTCAGGCGCTACGTAGAACCGACCATCGGCGGCCACCGCGATGCCGCGGCGTGCCGTCCCGACCCCGGGGTCCACCACGGCGAGGATGACGCAGCCCTCGGGCAGGTCTGGCGCGCACGAGGCGGTGACCCACGCCGCGCGCGCTACGTCCTGGGGCGGCACCATGTGGGTGATGTCGATGAGCCGAGCGGCCGGGCAGCCCGTCAGCACCGCGCCCTTCATGGAGGCGACGTAGTGATCCAGCAGCCCGAAGTCTGTCAGCAGGGCAACCACCGGCACAGGCGGGGTCATGCGCGAGGCTCAGCGGGAGGCACACGCTTGCGCAGCAGC
>JBBQYN010000478.1:0-1617 GCA_038208655.1 Actinomycetales bacterium | reverse complement strand
GCTCGTATTAGGTCATGTCCGACCGGCCGGTGCCGTGAACGGCTGCAAGCGGCCGGACTGATCACGCCATCGGCAACCCAGCAGGGCGCCAGTCAGTTGTCGGGTCACGACCGCCGCAGCCAGTTACATCATGTATGTCAGTTGAGGATCGCACACCGGGACTCGAACCCGGCTGGAGTGCCCCTTACCGCCCAGAAAGGGCTACGCCCGCGATGGTGCGATTTTGCCGAGGGTCGACCGGATCTGCCGATGAGCGGAATTGAGTTGTGAGAGGCATCCGTTATGCGGCTCGTTCGAACCAGTCGAGGGAGAGGTCGGCGACCGCGGCGGGGGCGTCGTCGGTGATGAAGTGCGCTGCGTTGTCGACGTAGGCGAACTCGATGCGATCGGCGTACCGCTCCGGATTGGGGCAGATGCGCCCGATGAGCTCTTCGGTCGTGGGCCGGTCGCGGCGGCCGAACACGACGAGGGTCGGCACCGTGAGCCGCCGGCGGCGGTAGGCGCCACGCATAATGCGCATGGCTTCGGGTAGGACCATGCCACGGCAGAGCGGACGCACCGCGCCATCGATTTCGGGTCGGCGCATTGGGGCGAGGTGGGCTTCGACGGTTGCATGGGAGATCGGGCGGGCGACGTACCGCTCGGAGAAGGTTCCGTGCAGTGGGGCACCCGGGCGGTGCCAGATGAATGGGGGCAGGTGCTGGAAGGCCGGGAGGAGCTTCGGGCTGAACTTCATGAAGCCGGGCCACACGGAGAGTTGCACTGCCGTTCGAACCCGCTCCGGGTGGTCGTAGGTCAGCTGCATCGCGGTGATCGCGCCCATGTCGTGGGAGATGAGGTGGGCGCGCTCGATGTGGAGAGCGTTAAGGAGGGTGAGCAGGTCCCGGAGCCGGGTCTGACGTCCGATGCGCGGATCGTCGGCCACGGTCCAGCCGGCGCCGCGCAGGTCGGGGCAGATGACGCGGTAGCCGGCTGCCGCGATGACCGGAGCCACGGCGTGCCACTGCCACCAGTGCTCGGGAAATCCATGCAACAGCACGACCGGTTCGCCCTCGCCGATGGCGGCGACGTGAGTGCGAAGGCCGGGCGTCTCGACGACGAGATGGTCGAAGCCGGGTGCCTCTGGTAGCGGCGGCGACCATGCCGAGGGATCGACGGAACGGGTGATGCGGGGCTTGTGCGCGGCCATGGCGACCCTCTCCGTTGGGGTGAAGATACTATGTTCATAGTAGACCTCGTGGAAGGGGGTGTCCATGCCCGCAGCGACCCGGGAGCGCGCACTCGAGGCGGCCGTGGATTTGCTGGGCGCGCAGGGTGTGCGCGCGTTGACCCATGCGCGGGTCGATGACCGGGCAGGCCTCCCGCCTGGGTCGACCTCGAACTGGTTCCGCACCCGCCGGGCGCTGCTGGGCGGCGTGGTTGACTGGATCGCCGAGCGGGAGCGCGCCGATTTCGACCCGGCCGCGATGCCCGCGATCACGGGACTCGATGGGCTGATCGATGGCTTGTGCGCCATGACCGAACTGCAGACGGGTCCGTTCGCCGCGCGCACCCGCGCCCGCTACGCCCTCTTCCTCGAACTCGCCGGCGACCCCGAGCTCGGCGAGCCGCTGCGTC
>JBBQYN010000477.1:0-1618 GCA_038208655.1 Actinomycetales bacterium | reverse complement strand
CCGGGTCCCGGTTCTCGGAGAGCGTGGTGAACCCGACGAGGTCGGCGAACAGGACGCTGACCAGGCGCCGCTCGGCAACCGCGGCCTCGGACGTTGCGGGCGGGGTCGTTGCCGATGTCGTGGCCGTTGGGGTGGCCGGTGCCATCCCGGTGCCGAGGCCCGCGCCGCACTCCGCGCAGAACTTCGTGCCCGGCGCGGCCGTGGTCCCGCAGCTGGGGCAGGTGGTCGCCATCGCCGTTCCGCACTCGACGCAGAACTTGGCGGTCGCAGTGTTCGTCGTGCCGCAGCTCGGACAGTCCATGCTCTGCTCCTGGGGAGTCGGCCGAGTATGACCGGCCCGAGATCGGCCGGTCAACGCGTGCGGGCTGGTGCTCGTCGCGTCGACCGGCCTGTCGTATATCCGGTATATACCCCCGGCCAGGGCCCGCCCCGCGCGCTGGCGCGCAGCACCTTGCCGCCGAGGCGTACGATTGGCGCATGGCGACGCCGGACCCGGCCCCGAGCGATCCCAAGGCACGAGAGAACGAGGCGTTCTGGCGCGACTACCTCGCGAACTACAATCGCGCGCAGGGCATGGCGCGGCCGTTCCTCTCGAAGATCCCGTCCAACCCGCGCTGCAAGCTCTGCGGATCGCCGTTCCACGGGTTCGGCGGGGGACTGATGAAGATGGTCGGGAAGACGCAGTCGTCGGCGAATCCGCGGATGTGCAATCAGTGCGAGAAGACGTTGCTCAAGCACCACGGTGGCGCCGAGGTGCCGGCCTCGATGCTGTTCGCCGACGTCCGCGGCTCGACCGCCCTGGCCGAAACCATGACGGCGGGGGAGTTCCGCGACCGGATGGACCGCTTCTATGCCGCCGCTTCGGAGGCCGTGTTCGCGAACAACGGGGTGGTCGACAAGTTCGTGGGTGACGAGGTGGTCGCCGTGTTCGCGCCGATGCTCGGCCTGGACCACCCCTCGCGTGCCGTGGCCGCAGGGCTGGAGCTCCTTCGCGCCACGGGGCACGCCGACCCCGACGGCCCGTGGGTGCCCGTCGGTGCCGGAGTCCACACCGGCCAGGTGTGGTTCGGGGTCGTCGGCGAGGGGGCCACGTCGAGCTGACCGTGCTCGGTGACCCGGTCAATACCACGGCGCGGCTTGCTTCCCAGGCAGGTACCGGCGAGCTGCTGGTGTCGACCGATGCCGCCACGGCCGCGGGCCTGGATACCGGCCTCGAACGACGCAGCCTCGATCTCAAGGGCAAGGCACAGGCGACGGAAGTCGTGACGCTCCGGGTGGACGGCGCCTGACCGAGGCCGGGACCGCCAGCCCGCCCGTCAATCAATCCGCGACGGGGCCTCAGCCCACACCCTGCGCGACGCCCGGTCGCGCAGTCCCGTGCGCCGCGGCGTGCCGGGCGACGCGCTCCGCCACATATCCCGCGTCCCGCCCGGCCCCGAGCACGAGCATCGAGGTGAAGCTGAACTGGAACGGGATCCCGAGGAAGTACAGGCCGGGCGCGTCGGCCACGACGCCACGTTCCTCGATCGGCCAGCCGTAGTCGTCGACGCTGGCCGGCGTGACCCACGAAAAGTCGGGCCGGAAGCCGGTGCACCAGACCACGGTGGCGACGTCATGG
>JBBQYN010000476.1:0-1620 GCA_038208655.1 Actinomycetales bacterium | reverse complement strand
TCGGCTACCCGGCCAGGGCGTCCAGAAAGATGCGTTGCGCTGTGCCCGGCTCGTCGTCGTTGACGAACACGAACCGGCACGGTGCGTCAACGGCCAGTCCCTGCGGCAGCGCCAGCACGCCCCGATCGTGCCAGAGCGACTCGATCAGGGTGCTGAGCCGTGCCCGGGTCCGCCAACTCGCGGGCACGGCCACGCTGGTGTTCACGTCGATGCGGCTCAGCCGAAACCCCGACCCGAGGTGTGCGGCGATCTGCGCCTCGCGGCTGAGCAGGTGAGCGATCGGGCTGCTGGCGGTGAGGCGCGGGTTCACCTCGATCACCCGGCCGGCGATCATGTCCCAGCACACCAGTCCCCGCAGCGGCAGTCCGGGCAGGCGGCCGAGACCGGCGGCGATCCGGGTGGCCGTGTCGGCGTGGTCTGCGGTGATCCGTGCACTCCAGCGCGCGCCGGCGAACCGGCCGGTCTCGTCGAAGCGTTGCCGGTGCACCTCCAGCACCCTGCTTTCGTGGGGGCCGAGGACCGCGCAGGCCCCGAAGGTCGGCCCGGGCACGAAACGTTGCAGCTGAAACTCGTGCGGCAGCGTGCCGGCCGCCTCGAGCGCGCTCACGTGCGCGACCAGCTGCGAGAGTGTGCGCCCCGGCGCCGACGCCCCGAACACGCCGACGCCCGCCGCGCCGCCGGCGGGCTTGAACACGTACCGGCCGGGTTCCGGCAGCGCTCCAGGCTGAGTGCTGGCTGGCCAGGATGCTGCGGTGAACGCGAACGACTCGGCGCACGCGACCCCGGCCCGCCGCAACAGGTCCATGGCCGTGTTCTTGTTCATCAGCACGCTGGTCGCTGTGGCGCGCTCGGCGAGCTCGGGCAGTTCTGGCCCGTCGAGGTCGAGCGCGGTGAGGGTGATCCGGTCGAGCACCCCGGCCAGCAGGTCCGCCCGTCCGGACTGGAACTCGGTCGCCGCCGCGTTGAGCAGCCCGCCCACCCGCCACTGGACGGTGGGCGGCATTACTGTTCCGGCGCGTGGCGGCCGGTCGGCCGCGATCACGAGGCGATCCACCGAGGTGGCCAGGCGCAGCCCGGTGTACCGGGCCCACAGTTCGGCGTTCAGGTCGAGCGTGGCGAGCAGCCGCGTGACCGCGCGGGTGTCCTCGCCCGGCTCACCCGCAGCATCCGCATCCTCCGCGGCATCCGTCACCGGCAGGCGCACCACGAAGATATCGCCGGGGCGGGTGTAGAGGTGACCCTGCAGGCCGCTGTCCAAGCTCTGCGTCGCACGGTTCCAGAAAGCGGGCACCAGTCCCGGGTCGGCAAACACCCCCGAGGTGCACACCATCACGATACGCGCGCCGGGAGCCGCGCCCGGTAGCCGGGGAATGCGCGTGCCGAGGTGCTCGTCGACGGTCTGCCGGGTGTGGTCGCGCGGCTGCGTGAGCGTGGTCTGGTGCCGCCGATCACCGGTTCCGGAGTGAGCCATGGTTCATGCTAGCGACGCGCCGCCGGCCGGTACAGGTGCGGGGCCCGGCAGTAACGGGCCAGTAACGCCTCGCGGTGTTCAGTACGAGCATCCGCCTTTATCGGTACCGCCTGAGAAGGAGCAAGACACATGGACGACAATCTCAAGTT
>JBBQYN010000475.1:0-1620 GCA_038208655.1 Actinomycetales bacterium | reverse complement strand
GAGGAGTTCTGGTCGGCCAGGGCGCGCAGGATTGAGGCGCTCGGCGTGCAGCCGATGCCGGCCGAGGCCAGGATGAGGGGGCCGTCGCCGTCGGCAAGGGTCACGTCTCCGCAGGGGTGCGACAGGATCAGGGTGTCACCGATCTGCACGTCGCGGTGCAGCACGGGGGAGACCTCGCCCTCGGCGTCGAGCTTGGTGGTGAAGGCCCGCACGGTGGTGCCGGTGCCGGAGGAAAGCGAATACTGTCGCACCTGCCGGATGCCGTCGGGCATGACCGCCGTGACGCTGACGTACTGACCCGGCAGCGACGCGGTCACCGGGGTGTCGTCGGCGGGCTCGAGGGTGAAGGTGATGGCTTCGCTGCCGGCGGCGGTCTTGCCCGTGACCCGCCAGGGGGCCAGGGCCTTCTCGCTGGCCAGGCCGGCGTACAGACCGTTCTCCAGCTTGATGAGCGCGTGCGCCATGAGCCAGTAGACCTCGGTCCAGGCGGCGGCGATCTCGGCGGTGATGACGTCGCTGAGTTCGTCGGCGATGCCCTCGAAGAGGTATCGGTACACCACGTCGTACTGTTCGGGACGGATGTCGAGGGAGACATGTTTGTGGGCGATGCGGGCCAGCAGCGTTTCGGGGGTGCTGCCCGGGTGGGCGATCAGGTGGGTCGCGAAGGTCGCCACGCTGGCGGCCAGAGCCTGCTGCTGCACGCCGCTCTTCTGGTTGGAGCGGCTGAACAGCCCGTCGAAGAGTTCCGGGTGGGCGGTGAGCATGCGGCTGTAGAAGTTGCGCGCGATGGCCGGCATGCGCTCGCCGACCAGAGGCAGGGTGGCTTCAACGATGGCGGTGGAGGATGCGGAGAGCATTGTGCCTTCTTTCGTAGGGACCCCCCGAAAGTAACATTTCATATGCCAGTTTTACCGAACCGGTCCGGATCAGACCCGGATCAGGGTCTTTAGTCCCGGGTGGGCCGGGAGTCACCCGAGCACCGGTCGGGTGAGCCGGCTGTGCGGCAGTGCCGCGATCACCAACGGGTCAAGCTCCGCGTAAAACGCTTCCCGGGCCCGGTGTAGGGCGCTGCGCAGCCCGCAGCCGGCCAGCAACGGGCAGGGAGTTGGCGCGGATTCGCAGGCGGCGACATCCGTTCGGGTGTCCAGCTCGCGCAACACGGCGCCCACGGTGGCCCGGCGACCGGCGTCGCTGATGCGCACACCCCCGGCGCGGCCGCGCACCGCGTCGACCAGGCCCATCTCGCGCAACTTCACCACGGCCTTGCTCACGTGGTTGTACGGCGTGCCGACCCCTTCGGCGATCACCCGGGCCGTGATCAGGCCCGGATCCGGGGCGGCCGCGAGCAGCATGAGCACCCGCAGGCAGACGTCAGAAAATGCGGTGATCCTCATGCCTCAACAGTAGAACGTTCGACGTCGCCCGGATCTAGGCGAGAATGGGAGCCGTGGCACTTGAAACTTTCACCCTGGACACCGCGGCCCTGGAAGACGTGATCGTCTCGGTCGATCTCGCCGGCGTACTGGCCAATGCCATTCTGGGCGGGGTGGCTGCGCGCACCGCCCGCCTCGACATCGTGGGGTTCGTGGTGCTGGCGATCATGTCGGGCCTCGGCGGCGG
>JBBQYN010000474.1:0-1629 GCA_038208655.1 Actinomycetales bacterium | reverse complement strand
ATTGAGGAAACCTACAAGACGGATGCCGGGCTGAGCATGCTTCTTTGTAGGCCCGTCACGCAGCATTTCACCGGGAGCGGCGGCCGTTCTAACGTGGTCGCACACCCCCGTAGCGCGACTCCAGTTAGGACCGATGATGGTTGAAACCGCCCAGCGTTCCACCCCGCGGCGCCCCGCCACCCCGAATGCGCAGGCCGCCCCGGCCGACACCGGCCCCCTCAGTGTGACCGGAGGAACCCTCGCCGACCCCAAGGTCAACGTGGCCGCCCTCGGCCGCCAACTGCTCGGCACCTGGGCGGACGTGCGTCTGGCCGCCCGCAAGGTCACCGCACAACCCGACATGCAGCGCATCGAAGGTCTGTCCATGGCTGACCACCGCCTGCGGGTGCTCGGCCAGCTGAAGATCCTCGCTGCCAACGGGCACGTGCACCGCGCCTTCCCGAAGTACCTCGGTGGCAGCGACGACCACGGGGGCAACATCGCCGGTTTCGAGGAACTCGTCATCGCCGACCCGAGCCTGCAGATCAAGGGCGGCGTGCAGTGGGGCCTGTTCGGCGCCGCCGTGCTGCACCTCGGCACGAAGCCGCACCACGACAAGTACCTGCCCGGCATCATGGACCTCAGCGTGCCCGGCGCCTTCGCGATGACCGAGATCGGGCACGGCTCCGACGTCGCCAGCATCGGCACCACCGCGACCTTTGACGAGGAGGCCGGCGAGTTCGTGATCAACACCCCGTTCCGGGCGGCGTGGAAGGACTACCTCGGCAACGCCGCGAAAGACGGCATCGCCGCCGTGCTGTTCGCCCAGCTGATCACCCGGAACGTCAACCACGGCGTGCACGCCTTCTACCTGCCCATCCGCGATGAGAACGGCGACTTTCTGCCCGGCATCGGCGGCGAAGACGACGGTCTCAAGGGCGGCCTGAACGGCATCGACAACGGTCGGCTGCACTTCACGAACGTGCGCATTCCCCGCGAGAACCTGCTCAACCGCTACGGCGACGTGGCCGCCGACGGGAGCTATTCCAGTCCGATCTCCAGCCCCGGGCGACGCTTCTTCACCATGCTCGGCACCCTGGTTCAGGGCCGGGTGTCGCTCGACGGTGCCGCCACCTCGGCATCCGCCCTCGCCCTCACGATTGCCATCACGTATGGCGCCCAGCGTCGTCAGTTCACCGCGGGCGATACCGACGAGGAGGTTATCCTCGATTATCAGCGGCACCAGCGCCGGTTGTTCCCGCGCCTCGCCACCACCTACGCGCAGACCTTCGCACACGACGAGTTCCTGGTGAAATTCGACGACGTCTTCAGCGGCAAAGCCGACACCGACACCGACCGGCAAGACCTCGAAACGCTGGCTGCCGCCCTCAAGCCGCTGTCGACCTGGCACGCCCTCGACACCCTGCAGGAAGCCCGCGAAGCCTGCGGCGGGGCCGGGTTTCTCGCCGAGAACCGCCTCGTGGGGCTGCGCGCCGACCTGGACGTGTTCGCCACCTTCGAGGGCGACAACAACGTGCTGCTGCAGCTCGTGGCCAAGAGGCTGCTCACGGACTTCAGTCGCAAGTTCGCCTCGGCGGATGCCGGCGCTCTCGCCCGCTACGTGGTGCAGCAGGCGGCGGGTCGCGCCTA
>JBBQYN010000473.1:0-1629 GCA_038208655.1 Actinomycetales bacterium | reverse complement strand
AGCAGCACCGCGGCGCCGAGCGGCAGGTGCAGCAGCCACACCCCCACCGCGGTGACGAGGCCGACCGTGACGGTCATCGACAGGAACGCCAAGCGTACTGGCAGGATCCACCGTCGGTCGGTGAAGGGCGCTCGCAGCTTCAGCCCGGCCGAGAAGAGCGACGCCACGACGGCGACCTCGGTCAGCCGTTCGAGCAGCTTGCTCCAGTCGAGCGGATCGACCTGGATCGCGCCAACCACGTGCGGCCCGAGCAGCATCCCGACGACCAGGTAGAGCATCGCCGGCGTGAGCGGGAGCCGGCGCACGTAGGCCACCAGCAGGGCCATCGCGACCAGCAACAGGCCCACCACCACCGACCAGAGCGAGAAGCTCATGGCCGCACGCTACGTTTGTCGGGAAGTCGGTGCGACAGATTGACTCTTTCCGGGCCACGCCCAGTGGCCCGTGCAGGCCCCGGCCGACGCGGTGCAATATGCGGGCCTCGTGTGGGCCGTCGGCCGCTGATACCGCTAGTTGGCCTTACGCGGTCTGCCGGGGGTGCCGGTAGCCGCTCCTGAGCAGCGGCGATGTATGGCCGTCTCGCACCGCGTCGATGATGTCGCCGGGCACCTGCGGCAGTTGCTCCACGGCGGGGCGGGCGAACAGGTACCCCTGGAGCAGGTGAATGCCGGCCTCGCGCATGACCATCGCCTCGGGCAGGGTCTCGACGCCTTCGGCAATCACCGCCATCCCCAGGTCGGCGCACAGCGACACGATCGACCGGACGATCGACTGTCGCACCCGGTCGAGGTGGATGTTGCGCACCAGTGCCATGTCGAGCTTCACGACGTCGGGCTGGAAGTCGGCCAGCATGTTCAGCCCGGAATGCCCGGCGCCGAAGTCGTCGATCGCCGTGATCATGCTGTGGCGCTTGTACTCCGTGAAGATTGAACGCAGGTGTCCCGCGTCGCGGGTGGGCTCATCCTCGGTGACCTCGAACATCAGGCGTTCGACCGGGAACTCCGCGGCCTGGGCCGCTTCGAATGTCTTTCGCAGGCAGGCGGCCGGCTGGTAGACGGCATTGGGCAGGAAGTTGATGCTGAGCAGTGCCTCCATGCCCAGCCGCGCGGCGAGCTGGATGGCCTTGACGCGGCACTGCTGGTCGAAGCTGTAGCGGTTCTGGGCGTTGATGTCATCTAGCCGCCGAGCCCCCGCCCATCGGACGCACCAGCGCTTCGTAGGCGTGGACCGTGGCGCATTCCAGGTCCACGATGGGCTGGAACGCCATCGTGAAGTCGGGCAGTGACGCCGGTGAGCGGCAGGCGGTGCAGCGCTGGAGGTCGCGCGTGTAGAGGGCGGGCTGGGACGATGGTTCCATACCTACACCTACTATCGGCGCGGACCGCAGTGGCTTCAGCGAAGCCTCGGCCGACGTGCCAGCGGCCAGCCCAGCCGGGAATCCGTCCGGAGGGGCCGGTCAGGTCGTGCGAGCAGGAATCCGGAAGAACAGGCTCGCCCCCTGGCCGAGCGTGCTCTCTGCCCAGATGCGCCCGTCGTGACCTTGGATGATCTGCTTGGCGATGTACAGCCCCAGTCCTAGACCGCGTCGATCACCGGGTTTTTCCTGCACGAAGCGCTCGAACACCCGCT
>JBBQYN010000472.1:0-1650 GCA_038208655.1 Actinomycetales bacterium | reverse complement strand
GCCCGGCCGGATGGAGTCCAGGTGCACGGCGTAGACGCGGGTGCTGCCGGCATCCGTGTCGATATCGGCCCAGAGCGCCCGGTTCCAGCCGAGCCCGAGGTCGAGTGTCGCGGAATCCACAATCGGCAGGCTGCTCCAGAGGCCCACGGTTCCCACGATCACGGCGAACGGATGCGTCGGATCGAGCTGCGCGGCCACAGCGTCACGAGACGCGGCGTCCAGCTCCTGCACGGCCACGACGTCGGCGCCCGTCGCGGCCAGGTTCGCGGCGATGGCCGCGGCGTTTGCGTTTCCGGCCCGCACGTTCTCGCTCGCCACGGTGAGCGTCGCCGGCCCCGACCCGCCCTGCGGAAGCATCGAAGGCACGAAGGTGAGCGCCCAGACCAGAGCCGCCGCCGTGACGGCGAGGGCAGCGAGCCGGGAGAACCTCCGCAGCACAAGCACCCCCAGCACGATGATGGGCACCCCCAGCCACGGCAGAAAAGTCTCGGCCAGAGACGCGTAGCCACCCAGGTTGGGCACCAGGGCGTGAGCGAGCAGCAGCTGCACGACCACGAGGGCCAGCACCGCGATGGCGATGCCGGGTCGAGCCGGCGGCGCGGGGTTTTGGTCGGTCACCCCTTATTATCCACCAGCTTCCACCAGCGATTCATCCGAGCTCCAGCACCGACCGGTGCCGTGATCCAACAACACCATCCAGCGCTGTGATCCACCGCCATGTTCCACCACCGAGACCCGGCACCGTGGCCGCCCGCGGCCGGGTCAGCCCTTGCGGGCGACCCCCCGCACGTGGGCGACCCTCGGCGTGCCGGGAAGCGCCGAGAAGGCGAATCGGTGTTGTTCCGTCACGAGCAGACCGGCGTCGGCCAGCGCCCCGAGCGTGTCACGATTGGGGTGGCATCCGCCCGCCACGGCGCCCCAGACCGGGGTGAGGGCGTCTTCGATACGGCCACGAACGGGGTGGCTGGAGCGCACGTGTTCGTAGAACAGCAGCCGTCCGCCCGGGGTCAGTACGCGCATGATCTCGGCGAGCGCCACGGCCTGGTCGGCGACGCTGCAGAGCACCAGGCTCGCCACGACCGTGTCGACGGAGCCGTCCTCGACGGGGATCTCCTCGGCGCGGCCCGACCGCACCACGATCGGCACCGGGGCGTCCAGTGCGGCGATGGCCGCGATGGCGTGCAGGGTGGCGTCGGGTTCCAGTGCGAGCACGCGCTCCACGGCGGGGGGATAGAAGGGGAAGGTGGCGCCGTAGCCGGCTCCGACCTCAACGACGATGCCGCTGGCCGGGGCCACGAGGTCGCGGCGGTGTTCGGCGGCACCGCGAGCGTCCATGCGCGGACCGATCAGCGCGAAGGCCTTACCGAACCGTGCCGCGCGGGGCGCCGTGCCGGAACTTCGCCGGGTGGGCACACCACCCCTGTCATCGGGTGTTCTGCTGCGGCCCATGCGGTTGCTCCTTCCGACGTCGCGACTCGGGCGGGTGAGCCGGGGCCTGCCTACACGGTATTCCCGCCACCCCGGCCCGGGGGCGCTCGGCGGCAAGCTCAGGGTCAATTGCCGGGCTGGCGCCGCGCCCGGTAGGCGGCGCGCACCGACGTGTCGAGGTGCTCGGTGGCGTAGCTCAACGCGGTGCGCGGCATCGCCGCC
>JBBQYN010000471.1:0-1658 GCA_038208655.1 Actinomycetales bacterium | reverse complement strand
AGGCCACCTGCCAGACAACCCTGCCGCAGGGCTGGCTCGGCCACGACGTCGACGCTCCCCCCGCCGGGCCCTGTCCGCAGATGAACTCAGCAGCCTGTTCACCACCGTCGTGGCAACCAGCCGCGACCCCGAACTTGACCTGCTGATCCTGGCCTTCGCCCGGGAAACCGCGTGTCGCCGCGAGGGCATCCTCAACCTGCGCCGCACCGATCTGCACCCAACCCCGTCGGTGGTGCTGTATGAGAAGTTCGACGAACAGCGTGAGATCCCCATATCCGATCCGCTCCTGCAGGCGCTGCGAGCCCACGCTGCTGAACGGGCCGACGGGTGTGCCCGCGTGTTCCACTACGCCCCCGGCCAGTGTTTGACCAACCGAAGGTTCGACACGATCTTCCGCCGCGTCAGCCGACACCTCCCATGGGCGGAGTCCCTGGGCGTGAGCCTGCACTGGTTGCGCTACTCCACCCTCACCGACATCCGCCTGGTCGCCGGCGAACGTGTCGCGGCCGCCTACGCCGGCCACGGCGACCATGTCGGCGGGGTCACCGCCACCTACACCCGCGCCACGTTCGCCGAACTCCAGGCGGCCCACACTCAACTGTTCACGGCCCGTCAATGGCAGATGAGCCGACCACAGCTGCCGCCACGTAGGTGAGACCGCTGCGGCTCATACGCTGCCGGCAAGCGGGTGAGCCTCGCCGGTGAGTCTTGCGACGGCTGCGGCGACCTCACCGATGTCGGCCTTGGTGTAGGTACCGGTAACCGAACTGGGCGCATGGCCGGCGAACCGCTGTGCGACAGCAAACCCGGCCGCACGCTCCACTGCGGTGATCGCGGTGTGCCGCAGCACATGGGCGGTCAGCGGCGTCCGTTCCGACCAGTCCACGTTGCGCTGGACACGAGCGAAGATGCGATCATACGTACGGTCCGTCAACGGACATCGCACACCCTGGCGACGATGCGATGTGACGAACGCCGGATCGTCAGGCCGGGTCGACCCACGCGCCGCCGCGAGTTCGGCGACGGCGTCCAGCAGGGTTCGGCTGATCGGCTGCTCGCGTTCGCTGCCGAACTTCTCACGCAGCCAGATCGTCTGCCTCGATGCGTCCAGGTCTTGCACCCGAAGGTTGATCGCCCCGATCCGCCGAGCCCCGGACTCCAGGTGAAAGCGGAGCAGCAAGAGGTCCAACGCCGGGTCCTTGGTCGTCGCGGTCGCCGCTGCCCAGACATCCTGAAGCTCCGCCTGGCTCAGTGCCCGCCGCCGGTTCGGCAACCGCCGCGGCTTGGCGACCGACAATGCCGGGTTCGAGCCGAGGAGCCCGGCCTTGTGTGCACGGCCAAACACCGCCCGCATCGCCGCGACACAACTCTCCTTGCTGGCCCGCCCATCACTACCCGGGCGAGGGCGCTTGGCCCGGCCGGCTGCCTCATCGGCAACACCCTGCAGGTCATCAACGGTGACACGCGACAGCGCAACATCACCCAACTGCTCCACCAACAATCGCCAGTAGGAGTTGTAGGTCCGCTGCGACCTCGCCTGATAGCCCGCCGCCACCACCGGCACGTACTCGCCCACCGTCGGGCCCGCAGGCGGCGAACCCGCCTCCCCGTCGGCCACCGCCAGCAGATCCGCCACGGTCAGACCCATGGCCTGCAGT
>JBBQYN010000470.1:0-1673 GCA_038208655.1 Actinomycetales bacterium | reverse complement strand
GGCAGCCGCTCGCCGGCGGCAACCATGATCTGGGTCTTGACGATGTCGATGCCGGTGATCATCTCGGTCACCGGATGCTCCACCTGCACCCGCGTGTTCATCTCGATAAAGTAGAACTCGCCGTTCTCATATAGGAACTCGAAGGTGCCGGCGCCCCGGTAACCCATCTTCTTGCAGGCGGCTGCGCAGCGCTCGCCGATGCGGTCGATCAGCTTGCGTGCGAGGCCCGGCGCGGGCGCCTCCTCGATGATCTTCTGGTGCCTGCGCTGCATCGAGCAGTCGCGTTCGCCGAGGTACACCGCGTTCTTGTACTTGTCGGCCAGCACCTGGATCTCGATGTGGCGCGGGTTCT
Organism: Actinomycetales bacterium; assembly: GCA_038208655.1. Taxonomy (GTDB): domain Bacteria; phylum Actinomycetota; class Actinomycetes; order Actinomycetales; family Microbacteriaceae; genus Cryobacterium. The sequence continues at coordinate 1,321 of JBBQYN010000470.1, read as the reverse complement.
GGAGGAATTTCTCCATGTAGACCGCCGGATTGCCGAAGGCGGCCCCGGCCTCGGCCTTGGTCATCTGGACCGCGTTGATCAATGCCGCCTCGGTGTGCACCACCCGCATGCCCCGCCCGCCGCCGCCACCCGCGGCCTTGATGATCACCGGGTAACCCACGGTCTTGGCGATGCGCCGGATCTGCACCGGGTCGTCCGGCAGCTCGCCCTCGGAGCCGGGAACGCAGGGCACGCCGGCCTTGATCATGGCCTGCTTGGCCGAGACCTTGTCGCCCATCAGCCGGATCGATTCCGGCGTCGGGCCGATGAACTGGAAGCCGCTCTTTTCGACCCGCTCGGCAAAATCCGCGTTCTCGCTCAGGAAGCCATACCCGGGGTGGATGGCTTCGGCATCGGTCACTTCCGCGGCCGAAATGATGGCCGGCATGTTGAGATAGCTCAGCGGCGACGGCGGCGGGCCGATGCACACCGCTTCCTCGGCCAGCTTGACGTATTTGGCTTCCCGGTCGGCTTCGGAATAAACCATCACCGCCCGGACGCCGAGCTCGCGGCAGGCGCGCTGGATGCGCAGGGCGATTTCTCCGCGATTCGCGACAAGTATCTTCTTGAACATGGGGCAGGCGGTCCGTTACTCGACCACGAACAGCGGCTGCCCGTACTCGACCGCCTGTCCGTTCTCGCAACAGATACGCACCACCGTGCCGGATTTGTCGGCCTCGATCTCGTTGAGGATCTTCATCGCCTCGACGATGCAGATGGTCTCGCCCTCCTTGATCACGCTGCCCACTTCGACAAAGGCCTTGGCGCCCGGGCTGGAGGCGCGGTAGAAGGTCCCGACCATGGGCGACTTGACGGTGTGACCGGCCGGCACCTCGGCTGGAACCGGTGGCGACGCCGGCGCCAGGGCGCTCGGGGCCGAAGCCTGCAGGGCTACCGGTGCCTGGCCCGTCGCCGGAATGGCGCCGGTCGAAGCGCCCTTGACAATCCTGACTTTGCCTTCGGGCTCGGTGATTTCGAGTTCGGACACGTTCGACTCCGAGACGAGGTCGATCAGCGTCTTCAATTTGCGTAAATCCATTTTTGTTTTCCAAGCGACGAAAAGTAACTAATCTACCGTAATAGCGCCTAATTTTACGCTTCTGCGGCTATTTTGTTTTCGTCGGTTGCTCGGCAGGGTGCCTCAGGAAGCAGCGGCCCATTGTGCAAGCTCGCTCGCGGTGAGCTTGCCCATTCTACGTTGGCGCACAGTGCCTGACGGACCGATCACCACCGTGAACGGCAGACCGCCGCTCAGATTACCCAGCGACTTGCCGAGGCCAGT
>JBBQYN010000469.1:0-1675 GCA_038208655.1 Actinomycetales bacterium | reverse complement strand
AGGCCAAAAACACGGTCACGCTGTCGGCGACCCTGACAGAGCTCAACCATTCCGGGGCCTCCGGAACCGCCACCGCCGTCATTCGCAAACAACGAATCAAGCACATCGACGTGCACGCTGACGGCCTGACACCAAACGCCCCCCACGCCCAGCACATTCACTACGGCAACCAAGCGCTCAACGAGTGCCCCACGTTGGCACTGGACACCAATGGCGATGGTCGGCTCAACACCGTCGAAGGAATACCGGCATACGGACCGGTCGTCGTCTCATTGAATACAAAGGGCGACACGACTCCCGCGAGCTTCCTGGACGTCACCCGCTTCCCCGTTTCGCAGGACGGCAGTTACGACTACAGTCGCAACAACATCCGCTTCACCGACGTGGCAGGAACCGGGTACCCCGGCCCCGGCGGCACCGGAACGGCCAATGAAATTGCCGATTCCATCCGTGAAGGCGAAGGCGTCATCGTGATCCATGGCGTCGACTACAACGGCAATGGCGAGTACGACTTCGGCGCGGGGGCGAGTGAACTCAACCCGAACCTGCCCGCCGAAGCGACGGATCCCGCCGCCTGCGGCATCCTGCGGTAGAACCCGCTCCAACTGGATCGATACGAAACCCGATGGCCCGTCTCTACCGACGGGCCATCGGTCGTCCAGCAATCTCTGCGGCTGCAGACCTGGTCTCGGTTGCGAGCCGGTCATGCTTGCGCGCGGTGGCCCGGTTCAGGGCGTCTCGTCAGAATCGCTGCCGTCTGGACACCTCAGCCCTCGAGTCTCGACGCGTTGAAGAATCAGGCGCAACGGGCCCGAACGGATCCCGACCCCAGGACGGCTGGGTGACTACCATCCAGCCGTCCGGCCGTGGTCTGGCTGCTGCTCATCGGAAGCCTCCGCACGCGGTGAGGAGCCGATCGTACAGGGCCAGCGGCGGGGCCGGACGTTCAGATGGGTCTCAAAATTTCTCCGGTCGGAGTACTTCGATATCGCTCATGAAGAGGATCATGGCGTAATCGTCGTAGTAGTGCTCCTGCAGATAGGCGGCGATTTCACCCGCCGGTGCTGCGTCGCACACCACCTCGATGCGGATGTTGTCGCTCGCCTCCCAGACTGCGTTGCGAGTACCTCGGCCCCCCTTGCCACGAGCATCGGTGATGGTATAGCCGTGGGCGTGGAACGCGGTGAAGGACAACAGCACGGCGGAGCGGGTGCACACCGCCGCGCTTGTCGAACCGCACGGTGAACTGCGTCGGGACCGCCGCGCCCGCCGCAAGTCGGCGGCGCAGATTGAGGCGGAAGCGCACAAAGCCAAGCACCTTGAGGCGCGCACCCGCTGGCGTGCCGAGCGCGACGAAGCCAAATCCGCAGCCTACCTTGCCGCCGCGGGCGAGCCCGGGGCGCAGCAGCTGCGCATACCCGGCCGGCTCCGGCTACCGAAACACCAGGACACCACGGCCACTCTGTCGGGTCACTACCCCTTTCTGGCCGAAGCCGGCCTCGGGTCAGCTGGCGTGTTCGTGGGACAGGACCTCTACTCAGGCGGTTCCTTTGTCTATGACCCGTGGGTGCTCTATCAACGGGGACTGATAACCGCACCGAACATTGTGCTGGCCGGCATCGTCGGCTCGGGCAAGTCGTCCCTGGCGAAGTCGCTTTACACCCGATCGCTCCCC
>JBBQYN010000468.1:0-1683 GCA_038208655.1 Actinomycetales bacterium | reverse complement strand
CATGGGAATGTGCAGCACCCCGGGAACGTGCACGGCGGCGTACTCGTCGGCTTCGCGAATGTCGAGAATCACCGGGCTCTCGGGCAGCAGGGCGGCAAGGTCGGTCACGGTGATATCGCTCATGCGGGGATCCTATCCGGCTCGGGGGCCAGGGTTGTTGTGCCGGCCTGCCAGGTTCGGTAGCCGCCGTCCAGATTACGTACGTCTCGTCCCAGCTGGGTCAGCAGCCGGGCCGCGGTGTGGCCCCGCTGGCCCACCTGGCAGTGCACGATCAGGGGTACATCGGGCAGTTCGCCGTGGCGCTCGCGCAGCTCGTCGAGCTGCAGGTTGATGGCGCCGGGGAGGGCTCCGGCGGCGAACTCGTCGGGCGTGCGCACGTCGATGAGCAGCGCGCCGGCCTCGAGGGCCGCGGCCAGCTCGTGCCATTGCACCGAGCGGCTGCTGCCGTGCAGCAGGTTGTCGGCCACGTAGCCGAGCTGGTTGACGGGGTCTTTCGCCGAGGAGTATTGCGGAGCGTAGGCCAGTTCCAGCCGGCTCAGCGCGGCGGCGCCGAGCCCGCCGGCCATGGCCGTGGCGAGCACATCGATGCGCTTGTCCACGCCGTCGCCGCCCACGATCTGGGCACCCAGAATCGCGTCGGTGTCGGCGTCGATGAGCAGTTTCATGGCCATCGACTGGCCGCCGGGAAAGTAGCCGGCGTGTGACGACGGATGCGTGTGCACGATTCGGTGCGCCCGGCCGGCTTCTACGAGGCGCTTCTCATTCCAGCCCACCAGGGCCACCGTGAGGTCGAAGACCCCCACTATTCCGGTGCCCACGGCGGGTTCGGCGGTGTCGGGGCGGCCGGCGATGCTGTCGGCGGCGGCGCGCCCGTGCCGGTTGGCGAGGCCGGCCATGGTGACTAGGGTTCCGTCGCCGGTCACGGCGTCCGTTTTCTGCACGCCGTCGCCGACGGCGAAGATGGCGGGGTCGCTGGTCTGTTGGGTGTCGTCGACCCAGATGCCGCCGCTCACGCCGATACGCAGGCCCGCCCGGGCGGCGAGCGAGGTGTCGGGGCGCACCCCGCTGGCGTCGATCACGAGGTCGGCGGCCACGAGGGATCCGTCGCTCAGGCGCACCGCGCCGAGTTCGCCACCCACGACGGTGACGTTCAGCCGCACATCCACGCCGTGCACGCGCAGGTGAGTGGCCACCGGGGCTGCCATCTCGGGGTCGAGCGGGCTGAGCACCTGGGCGCCGCGCTGCACGAGGGTGACGTGCACGCCGCGGCGAACAAGGTTGTCGACGGCTTCGAGGCCGATGAAACCGCCACCGATGACCACGGCCGACGCCGACCCGGTCACGGCCGCGAGCACCCGCTGAATGTGGTCGACATCAACGATCGTTCGCAGCGAGTGCGTGGGCAGGCTGGACGTCACGGCGCTGGCCGGGTCGGAGCGGGTCGTGGCGCCGGCGGCCAGAATCAGCCGGTCATAGCCGTGCGTGCTCTGCTCTCCGCTGTGCACGTCACGCACGATCACGGTGCGGGAGGCCCGGTCGATGTCAACAACCTCGGTGTCGACGCGCACGTCGAGGCCGAACCGGGCCGCCAGGGACTCCGGGGTCTGCAGCAACAGCTCAGACCGGTCGTCAATGACGCCGCCCACGTAGTACGGCAGGCCGCAGTTCGCGAACGACACATAG
>JBBQYN010000467.1:0-1688 GCA_038208655.1 Actinomycetales bacterium | reverse complement strand
GCGCTGACGGCGTTGAGAATGTCGGCGGCGCCGCTGTCGACCTTTTCGGAGACGACGGGCACGACGTTGTCGGGGAAGAACAGGTTGTCGGGATCGTCGAGGGCAACGAGGTTGCCGTCGGCGAAGGCGGGGCTGGCGGTGTAGACGTTGGCCAGCTGAATGGCACCGTCTTCGAGGGCCTTGACGGTGAGCGGTCCGCCGCCGTCTTCGATGGGCGTGAAGCCTGCAATCGGAATGCCGTACTTCTCAGTCAGCACGGTGGGGCTGTAGGGGCGCACTTCGAGTTCGGAGTTACCGCCGACCGTGATGGGTTCGGTCACGCCGGCGAGCGAGGCGATGTCGGTGAGGTCGTACTTCTCGGCGAAGGTCTTCGCGACCGTCCAGGAGTTCTGGTCCGAGGCCTCGGCCATGTCCAGCACGCGCACCGTGTCGGGCAGAGCTGCTTCGAGGGCGCTATAAACCTCGTCGGCGCTGCCGGCGGCGGCGTCAGGCTCCAGGGCCTGCAACAGGCTGCCGGTGTATTCGGGGAAGACGTCGATGCCGCCGGCTTCAATCTCGGGCAGGTACACCTCACGCTGGCCGATCTTGAACTGGCGGTCCACGGCGTAGCCGCCGTCTTCGAGGGCCTGCGCGTAGATTTCCGCGATGATCTCGTTGGAGTAGTAGTCCTGGGAACTGACCACGAGGGTGTCCCCGGAGGAGCTGCCCGCATCCGTTGCCAGGGGGTCACCGGTTGCACACCCTGCAAGGGCGATGACGGCCCCAACCGCGACGACGCCGAAAAGCGCGAGCCGGCCTTTGTTTGCTGTGAACATTACGTTCTTCCTTCCTCGATGGTGGAATCCATCTCCGGGTGGGGCCGAGTTGACCCGCGCCGGATTCGTGCTGACGGACGACCCGGTGCGGTTCGCCCGTGTGTGACACCGTGCGGTATCACGAACCTTTGGATCGTAGCGAATATTCCTTCGAGAATGAGCGCGAGCAGAATCACCAGGATCGAGCCGCCGAGCATCTGGGCGTAGTCCAGGGTGCGCAACCCGGTGAAAAGGTACCGACCGAGGCCGAAGTCGGCGATGTAGGCGGCCAGGGTCGCGGTGGCGATGACCTGCAGTGCCGAGGAGCGGATGCCGCCGATCAGCAGCGGCAGGCCCAGCGGAATCTCGACGCGGCGCACGATCTGGCCCTCGGACATGCCCACCGAACGCGCGGCGTCGATGGTGCGCCGGTCGATGGCCTCGAACCCGGTGTAGGCCCCCGCCAAGATCGGCGGGATAGCCAGAATGGTCAGGGCCACATAGGGCGCCGCCAGGCCGATGCCCACTGTCAGGGCGACCAGGGTGAGCAGCCCCAGCGTGGGAATGGCCCGAAACGCGCCGGCCCCCGACACTGCGAGGGTGCGGCCGCGGCCGGTGTGGCCGATGAAGAACCCGAGGGGAATCGCGATCAGGCTGGCCAGCAGCAGAGTCAGCAGGGTGAAACCGAGATGCTGCAGCATGCGCACGGGGATGCTGTTGTCGCCGACGTAATTGGCCGGATCGAGGATCCATTGAACGGCCTCAAGCACGAGATTCATCGGGTCACCGCCGCCTGGGGTGCGGCGGCCCGTCGGGTGCGGCTCCAGGGCATCAACATGCGTCCCAGCAGCACCAGAGCGCCGTCGAGGGCGAGGGCAAGGATGACCGTCGCCG
>JBBQYN010000466.1:0-1705 GCA_038208655.1 Actinomycetales bacterium | reverse complement strand
TGAAGGAGCAGGTCGAAGGGGCCCTCGAAGTTTCCGAGGGCAACCGAGAACTCGGGCTTCAGGGCCGCGTCAGGCGACGGCGCCACGCTGAATCAGTTCCCGCGCCACCGTGAGGTAAGCCTTGGCGGCCGCGTGTTCCGGGGCGAATTCGGTGATCGGCACCCCGGCGACGCTCGCGTCGGGGAACTTCTCGGTGCGGCCGATGACGGTGTCGAGCACCCGGTCACCGAACGCGTCGACGACCCGCTCGAGCACCTCACGGGAGTGCAGGGTGCGGGAGTCGAACATCGTCGCGAGAATGCCGTCCAGTTCGATGGCCGGGTTGAGCCGGTCGCGCACCTTGTCGATGGTTTCAATCAGCAGCGCCACACCGCGCAGCGCGAAGAACTCGCACTCCAGCGGGATGAGCACGCCGTGGCTGGCGGTGAGCGCGTTCACGGTGAGGATGCCCAGCGACGGCTGGCAGTCGATGAGGATCACGTCGTACTCGTCGGAGACCTTGCGCAGCACGCGGGCGAGGATCTGCTCGCGGGCGACCTCGTTGACCAGGTGCACCTCCGCAGCGGACAGGTCGATGTTGGCCGGGATCACGTCGAGGCCGGGAACGCTGGTCTGCTGGATCGCCTCGCGCGGGTCGACCTTGCCGTTCAGGAGCAGGTCGTAGATGGTGGTGACGTCGTGCGTGGGCACGTTCAGGCCCGCGGACAGGGCGCCCTGCGGGTCGAAATCGATGGCGAGCACCCGGCGGCCGTAGCTGGCCAGGGCGGCACCGAGGTTGATGGTGGTCGTGGTCTTGCCCACGCCGCCTTTTTGGTTGCAGAGGCTGATGATGCGGGCCGGGCCGTGCCGTTTGATGGGCCGGGGGTCGGGAAACTCGTGTTTCTGCCGACCGGTCGGGCCGACCGCGTTCTCCTCAAAGCCGGGGAGTCGCATCCGGTCACTCTGCCTACGCGTCACTGACCCGCCTTTGGTCCGTCCTTCACCTGTCACTCGGTTGATTCTAGCCACCTGCGGCGCTCAGGCCGAAACGAACCGCCGGTGGCGGCACATCCGCTGCACAAGAAAGGCCGGTCAGGCCCGGGCGCGCGGGTGCGCGGTGGTGTACATGTCGCGCAGGGTGTCGACGGTGACGAGGGTGTAGATCTGCGTGGTTGCCACCGAGGAATGCCCGAGCAGTTCCTGCACAACGCGCACATCCGCTCCCCCCGACAGCAGGTGCGTCGCGAAGGAGTGCCGCAGCGTGTGCGGCGACACCGGAACGCCGAGGTCGGCACGCTCGGCGGCCGCGCGAATGATCAGCCACACGTTCTGCCGGCTGACTCGGTGCCCGCGTGCGCCGAGGAACAGCGCCGGCGTGGCCGTGCCCCGGGCCGAAAACTGCGGCCGGGCCCGCACCAGGTACGCGCTGAGCGCCGCCCGGGCGTAACTGCCCACCGGAACCACGCGCTGCTTGTTGCCTTTGCCGGTCAGGCGCACCATGGACTGCTGCAGGGTGTCTTCGAGCACGTCGTCGACGTTGAGGTCCACGACCTCCGACACCCGGGCGCCGGTGGCGTAGAGCATCTCGAGCAACGCCTTGTCACGCAACTGCTGCAGCTCGTCACCGTCGGGGGGGGGCCACCGAGCCCCGCCCAGGTGCACAGAGGTTGGCGTGGGGCGCCGCCCCCCCCACGTCGGCGGGGTAGGCGGGGGGGCCCCCGCGCCC
>JBBQYN010000465.1:0-1706 GCA_038208655.1 Actinomycetales bacterium | reverse complement strand
GACACCCGACAGACAAGGCTGACCCGTGCAGAAGATCCTGATTGCCAACCGTGGCGAAATCGCCGTGCGCATTGCCCGGGCCTGCGACGACGCCGGGCTTGAGTCGGTCGCCGTCTACGCCGACGGCGATGCCGATGCGCTGCACGTCGCATTGGCCACCGAGGCGTACGCCCTCGACGGCGCCAGCCCCGCCGACAGCTATCTGCACGTGGCGAAGCTGCTCGAGGTGGCCCGCCGCTCCGGCGCCGATGCCGTGCACCCGGGCTACGGATTCCTCAGCGAAAACGCCGACTTTGCCGAGGCCGTGCTCGACGCCGGCCTGATCTGGGTCGGTCCGTCACCCGAGAGCATCCGTTTACTGGGCAATAAGATCTCGGCCCGCGAGATCGCGATTCGGGTGGGCGCGCCGCTCGTGCCCGGAACGGATTCCACGGTTGAATCGGCCGCGGAGGTGCGGGCGTTCGTAGACACGCACGGCCTGCCGATCGCCATCAAGGCGGCTTTCGGCGGCGGCGGGCGCGGCCTCAAGGTGGTCTGGGACCTGGACGCGATCGAGGAATCCTTCGACTCCGCGGTGCGGGAGTCCGTGGCGGCGTTCGGCCGCGGCGAATGCTTCGTGGAACGCTTTCTGGTGCGACCGCGCCACGTGGAGGCCCAGGTGTTGGCCGACGGCCGCGGCAATGTCATCGTGGTCGGCACCCGCGACTGCTCCCTGCAACGCCGCAACCAGAAGCTGGTCGAAGAAGCCCCCGCGCCCTTCGTGACCGCGCAGCAGTACGAACAGATCGTGACCTCGGCCACGGCCATCTGCCGGGAAGCCGGGTACGCCGGCGCTGGCACTGTGGAATACCTGATCGCCGAAGACGGCGCGGTCTCCTTTCTCGAGGTCAACACCCGCCTGCAGGTGGAACACCCCGTCACCGAAGAAACCTCCGGTATCGACATCGTGCTCGCGCAGCTCACCATCGCTGCCGACGGGCCGCTGCCGGTTACCGATGACCCTGCGCCGCACGGGCACTCCGTCGAGTTTCGCATCAACGCCGAAGACCCCGGCCGGGGTTTTCTGCCCACCCCGGGCACCATCACCCTGTTCACCCCGCCGACCGGCCCCGGTGTGCGTGTCGACTCGGGTGTACGCTCCGGGGACGTCGTCTCGGGGCGGTTTGATTCGCTGCTGGCCAAACTGATCGTGACCGGCGCCACGCGGCAGCAGGCCTTGCGCCGCGCCCGCCGTGCGCTCGACGAATTCGTGATCGAGGGCGTTCCCACCGTGCTGCCCTTTCACCGCATGGTGGTGCGCTCGGCCGATTTCACGGCATCCGACCGGCTGGGCGTGCACACCGGCTGGATCGAGAGTGATGCCACCGAACAGCTTGAGGCGGCCGCCGGGTACCGAGCCGGCGCCGACGTCGACCCGATACGGCGCACCGTCACCATCGAACTGGACGGCAAACGGGTGGCCCTGGGGTTGCCCGAGTCCCTGCTGGCGGGGCTGCGCGCCACGTCGGCACCGGATGCCCCGGGCCCGGAATCCGCAGCCGCCGCTCCCGCAGACCCCGCGCTTCTGAGCAGCACCATGGCCGGAACCGTCGTGAAATGGCTTGTCGCCGCCGGCGACAGTGTGTCGCAGGGCGACGCTGTACTGGTGCTGGAGGCCATGAAGATGGAATCCACCGTGACAGCACACCGCTCCGGCACGATGGGGC
>JBBQYN010000464.1:0-1710 GCA_038208655.1 Actinomycetales bacterium | reverse complement strand
TTCAGCCACGGCAGCGATTCGATCAGGGTCATGGCCTTGACGGATGCCTCGGCCTGGCTGATCTCGGCCGCGTCGCGCGCAAGCGGGTTCGGGTTCGGGGCCGGCGGGGCGGGCTGGTCGGGGCTGGTCACGGGTGTGCCTCTGCGTTCCTGGTTCTCACGGTGGTACTGGTACTTGGTACTTGGTGCTTGGTGCTTGGTGCTTGGTGCTGGTGTCGCTGCTGGTGTCGCTGCTGGTGCTTGGTGGTGCCGGGTCAGCTGGAGTAGGCGCTGTTCTCTTCCACGTAGTCGTGGGTGAGGTCGTTGGTCCAGATGGTGGCCGTCTCGTCGCCGGCGTGCAGGTCGATGGTCACGGTCACGGCGCGCGGGGTGAGGTCCACCAGCTCGCGCGGCTGGTCGGGTTCGCCGGCGGTGCAGACCTGAACCCCGTTGATGGCGACGTCGATGCCGTACGGGTCGAAGGCGGCATCCGCTTCGGGCACGGTGCCGACCGCGGCGAGCACCCGGCCCCAGTTGGGGTCGTTGCCGAAGATCGCGGTCTTGAAGAGGTTGCTGCGCGACACGGCGCGGGCCACGGTGACGGCTTCGGTCTCGGTGCGGGCGTTGCGCACCTCGATGGCCACGTCGTGGCCGGCGCCCTCGGCGTCGCCCTGCAACTGCAGGGTGAGGTCTTCACAGACCGCGACGAGCGCGGCGGCGAATTCGGTCTCGTCGGCCTCGACGCCGCTGGCGCCGGAGCCGAGCAGGCTCACGGTGTCGTTGGTGGACATGCAGCCGTCGGAGTCGAGGCGGTCGAAGGTGACCCGGGTGGCCTGGCGCAGCGCGGTGTCGAGCTGGGCGCTGGTCAGCACGGCGTCGGTCGTGATCACGACGAGCATGGTCGCGAGCCCGGGTGCGAGCATGCCGGCGCCCTTGGCCATGCCGCCCAGAACCCAGCCGGCCGGGGACCGGTGCTCGGCCTGTTTGGGCCGGGTATCGGTGGTCATGATGGCCTGCGCGGCGGCGAGGCCGGCTTCGGGGCTGCCGGCGGCATCCGTTTTCAGGGCGCTGCTGGCGTCGAAGACTCCGGCGGTGACGAGGCCGAGGTTGAGCTGCTCACCGATCAGTCCGGTGGAGCACACCAGCACGTCGCCGGCCGAGATGTTGAGGCTGTTCGCGACGGCCTCGGCGGTGGCGTGCGTGGTCTGAAAGCCGATGCTGCCGGTGTAGCAGTTGGCGCCGCCGGAGTTGAGCACGATGGCGATCACGACGCCGTCACGCATCACCTGCTCGCTCCAGATGATGGGGTTGGCCTTGCAGCGGTTCTGGGTGAACACGCTCGCGACGCTGGTGAGCGGGCCGAGGTTGTGCACCACGGCGAGGTCGAGGCCTCCGGATTTTTTCAGGCCGGCGGTCACACCGGCGGCAGCGAAGCCAGCGGCAGCGGTAACGCTCACGGGGCAACTCCATTCGTGCTCAGGCCCTGGGTTTCGGGCAGTCCCAGGGCGATATTGGCGGATTGGATGGCGGCACCGGCGGTGCCCTTGGCCAGATTGTCGACGGCGGTCACCGTGACAACGCGGCCCACGGCCTCGTCGACGGCGATGCCGATCAGCGCGGTGTTGGCGCCGAGCACGTCGGCGGTGCGCGGAAACCGGCCGGCCGGCAGCACGTGCACGAAAGGTTCGTCGGCGTAGGCACTCTCCCACGCCTCGCGCACGGCGGCGGCGGT
>JBBQYN010000463.1:0-1714 GCA_038208655.1 Actinomycetales bacterium | reverse complement strand
CTCACCCTGCCGCTGCTGCCCGCGCTCGGCCTGGACTCGGACATGGGCCGGGTGCTCTCGGTACTCGCCATCGGCGCCGGCGCCATGGTCGTCTCCCACGCCAACGACAGCTTCTTCTGGGTCGTCTCCCAGCTCAGCCGTATTCCGGTGGCCACCGCGTACCGCACGCTCACTCCGGCCACCGCCATCCAGGGTGTCGCCGGCTTCGCCGCAGTGTGGGTGATGGGGTTGATCGTGCTGTAACCACCGGGTCAGGGAGCCCGCCCCGCCACCTTGACAGCGCGCCGGGTCGAGTAAAAACTAACGGGGGACAGCGCGGGACAGAACCTGAGCGAGAGGCCCTCACTCGCCTGAATCTTCAGTCCCGGGAGATCATCATGACCAGCAAGGACGGCGGCACCCGCAACACTCGCAATCACAACGGCTCAGGGGCGCAGCAGGGCGAACCCCTGCGCATCATTCCGCAGGTGGGGGAGCGCCGCGACGACGCCAACGTTCTCCGCTCCTTCACCGACCCGGCGGGCACCCTCGTGCGCGGCACCAGTGCGCGCGCCGCCATCGAAGGGTTTCTCGCGTCCCGGGCCACTGACCTCAAATCCGCCGACGTCGACCTGCGCGAGGTCGACGCCTCTCAGGGCGCGGCGATCCTGCGCATCCGCTACCAGCAGTTTCACCACAACATTCCGGTGCGCGGCACCACGCTGCAGGCCGTCGCCGACGTCAGGCATGCCAGCCTGATCCAGGTCGACAACGCCGCCGATTTCGACCTCGGTGACGCTCCGCAGCCCACGGATGCCCGCCCCCTGGCCGATTTGACCGCCACGGCACTGCAGCCGTTCCAGTCGAACTACAAGCACGCCCACATCACCGGCGACGAGTTGGTCTATGTGCGCGACGCCGGTCGGCCCGCGTTGCCCGACAGCGACTACCCCACGGCGTCCGTGGCGCTGCTGGGCACCGGCACGACACCCGACGGCGCCGTGCACCTGGTGCGGGACCTGCGCGTGGAGACCACCGGCCCGTTCGAGGTCTTCCGGGTACAGGTCGACGCTGTCAACGGTGACCTGATGAGCATCGAGCTGGCCAGCAAGTACGTCATGGCCTCCCTGCAGGTCTTCTCGCCCGACCCGGTCAGCGAGTCCAACGACGGCGCGCTCAACGGCGCGTCAACCGCCGCGACCCTCAACGCCTTCCGGCACGCGGTGCAGGTCGACGTGAACCCCGCCGTCGCGGGAGTGTTCCGTCTGGAGGGCGCCTGGGTGCGGGCCAGTGACTGGGACTCGCCCACGTTCGCGCAGCCCGCCGAGGCTTCCGCGAACTTCAGCTACCAGACCTACCCCGCGGACCGCCGGTTCCTGTCGGCGAACGCCTACTTCTGGCTGGACACCGCAGCCCGGTACCTGAGGACTCTGGGCAACGCCACCCTCAACGCCAACATGACCCGGGTCGACATCGACGCGCAGGGCTTCAGCGGGCAGGACAACAGCCAATGGTTCGATGCCAGCGGGGCCACTCCGGCGCGCATCCGGATGGGTGAAGGCGGCGCGCCGGACGCCGGCGACTTCGGCGTGATCGTGCACGAATACACCCACGGCGTGTTCGGCTGGCTCGGCGCCGACCATGGCGGCTCGGTGTCATACGAGCACAGCTTCTGCGATGCGTTCCCCGCCATCTTTCGGGATCGTTTCAACGTGAACCGCAACCGCCGCACCGA
>JBBQYN010000462.1:0-1717 GCA_038208655.1 Actinomycetales bacterium | reverse complement strand
TACCTGGTGATCGCCCTGCGCGTGAAGGCCGACCTGCAGCCGATCCTCACCGTGATCGGTATCAACCTGCTCTTCACCGTGATCGGGCGCAGCTTCATCTCCTGGCAGGGCCACCTCGGCGGCTTCCTGGGCGGCGTCGCGACGGCGGCGATCATCGCCTACGCGCCGCGGTCGAGCCGATCCGTGGTCCAGTGGGCGGGGCTCGGCCTCGTCACGGTGGTGCTGGTGGTCCTCGCCTTCGTCCGCGCCGGCCAGCTCGCCTGAGTCGGCAGGGTTTACCCACAGGTGTGCACACAGCTGTGGATAACTACAGGCGTGTAATTCTCCACAGCTGTTCTCCACAGTGTGGACATCCAAACGCCTGCGCGAGCGGTACGTGAGGCGGATTTCGGGCGCCTCGGGTTCTAGGTAGTCACGCAACACCTCGTCATCTGAGGAGTTGCGTGATGGTGAAGCCGTCCTTGCCGTATGAGGTCCGTCGTCGATTCTGGCAGCAGGTGCGCGCTGGCCTGCTGGTGGAGCATGCCGCTGCTGCTGTCGGCGCGTCTGACAGCTGGGGTCGTCGGGTCTTCGCGGAGGCTGGCGGGGTGAATCCTGTGCCTCTCGCCGAGCCCGTGGGCCGTTACCTGTCCTTCGACGAGCGTGAGGAGATCATGCGCATGCACGCAGCCGGGACCGGGGTGCGGGAGATTGGGCGCGAGCTCGACCGGTCCCCGTCGACGATCAGCCGTGAGCTCAAGCGCGGACGGGCCTATCGGGGCTACAAGGCATCAGTGGCCCAGACCCGCGCGGACCGGGCCAGACGTGGACCGCGTAGTGCGAAGCTGGCCACGAACCTGCGGCTGCGGCGCGAGGTCCAGGCCCGTCTGAAGCGACGCGAGAGTCCGGAGCAGATCGCTGGCAGACTCAAGGTCGACTTCCCCGACGAGCCGGAGATGTGGCTGGTGCACGAGACGATCTACACCTCGCTCTACATCCAGTCCCGTGGAGGTCTCAATCGGGAGTTGACCCGGTTCCTGCGCACAGGGCGCTCGATGCGCAAGCCCAAGCGCCGTGCGGGCGAGCGTCGTGGCCGGATCCCGGACATGGTGATGATCAGCGACCGGCCGGCCGAGGTCGAGGACCGGGCCGTGCCCGGTCACTGGGAAGGCGACCTGGTCATGGGCTCGACCGCATCCAAGAGTGCGGTCGGGACCCTGGTCGAACGGGCCAGCGGCTTCGTGATGCTGCTCCACCTCCCCGAGGGCACCGGCGCACTGGCGGTGCAGGAAGCGATCGTGGCAAAGATGCTGACCCTGGACGAGCAGCTGCGTCTCTCGCTGACCTGGGACCAGGGCCGCGAGATGCGCAACCACGTCGCGATCGCCGAGGCCACCGGCCTGGACATCTACTTCTGCGACCCCCACTCCCCGTGGCAGCGCGGCACCAACGAGAACACCAACGGCCTCCTGCGCCAGTACCTACCCAAGGGCACCGACCTGTCTTTCCACGGACCGGGCTTGCTCGACGCCTACGCCGCCGAGCTCAACGCACGCCCCCGCAAACGCCACGCGTACCGCACCCCGGCCGAAGTACTTGAGAAGATGTTCGCCGAAGCCGCCAACCACCCCGGTGTTGCGTGACTCCCTGGAATCCACCCGCCCGGGAATCCCCCTCACTCACCGCTCCAGGCGCGACCTCAGGCGAAGCGGGCCGCCACCTCGACGACACGGTCGAA
>JBBQYN010000461.1:0-1733 GCA_038208655.1 Actinomycetales bacterium | reverse complement strand
GTAGGTGTAGTGCGGGTCGCCGAGGGCGCGGCCGTTGGGCACGTACAGGCTCCATAACCGCTGGTCGTTCACGGTCACACCGAGCGCGCGGGCTTCGAGGGGCTGGTCGGGTCCTTCCTGACCTTTCAGGAAGCCGGGCATGCCGGGGAAGCCGGTGACGACATCCGTCATCGGAAGTCGGCTTGCGATCGCCACCCCGTTCCACTGGTTCAGCCCATGGATGGCCAGTTCGTACCCGGCGTCTTCGAACTGCTGGGTGGGAAACTGCTCGGGCTTGCACTTGATCTCCTGCATCGCGAGCACGTCGACGTCTTCGCGCACCATCCAGTCCACGGTGCGGTCGACGCGGGCACGGATGGAGTTGACGTTCCAGGTGGCAATACGCATGCCCCCAGCCTATTTGGTGTGTGCCGTGCGCGGCATGCGTGCGGTGTTCGGTCGGCGTCGGCGGACGGATGCCGCGGGCGAGGTAACGATGCCTGCCCGCCACGTGTTGGGGTTAACTGTTCACAGCACCACCGTGTGCGCCGGGCGGCGCACCTCGAGCAGGAGGTCAGATGTCGGATTTGCAGATTGGCTACGCGGCCATGTTGGAACAGTTCGCCCCCGCCGAGGCTGTCGCCCTGTCGGCCTACGCCGAGGAGCACGGCTTCAGCGGTGTCATGGCCGCAGACCACTTTCAGCCGTGGGTGCCGCAGCAGGGCCAGAGCTCGTTCGTGTGGAGCGTGCTCGCTGCGATCGCCGAGCGCACCACCGGTGACCTCGGCCCCGGTGTGACCGCGCCCACGTTCCGGTGGCACCCCGCCATGGTCGCCCAGGCGTCGGCGACGCTGGCGTCGATGTACCCCGGACGGCATTGGCTCGGCCTGGGCTCGGGCGAAGCCCTCAACGAGCACATCGTGGGTCAGTACTGGCCCGAAGCCCCCGAACGCATCAACCGCATGTTTGAGGCCATCGAGATCATCTCGAAACTGTTCACCGGGTCGATCGCGGGCAAGGACGTGAAGCACTCCGGTCAGTTCTACAAGCTTGAGTCGACGCGGCTGTGGACGATGCCCGAGGTTGCGCCCGAGATTCTCGTGGCGACCGCCGGGCCGGTGACCGCCAAGCGGGCCGGCCGCCATGCCGACGGCCTGATCACCGTGGGCGCGCCACTCGAGAAAATCTCGATGCTGTTCGGCAAGTTCGACGACGGCGCCCGGGAGGCGGGAAAGGACCCCGCGACGATGCCCAAGGTGCTGCAGTTGCACATGAGCTGGGCCGAGACCGACGAAGAGGCCATGAGGAACGCGCTTCTGGAATGGCCCAACGGCGGCATGAAGTTTCCCAAGGCGGACATCCGCTCGCCGTTCGAGTTTGAGCAGATCGCCAAGCTGGTGCGTCCGGAGGATTTCGAGGGCCGCATGGTCATCTCCGCCGACCCCGATGAGCACCGCGCGTACATTCAGAAGTTCGTGGACCTCGGTTTTGATCGCATCTACCTGCACAACGTGGGCCGCAACCAGAAGCAGTGGATTGACGTGTTCGGCGCGCAGGTGCTGCCCAGGCTCGTGCGTTAGCCCGCCGGTGCCGACGCTGAACGTGTTCGCCCTCGAAGGGATCGGGGAGGTCGTGGCGGGTGACGACCTCGCCGAGCTGATCACCGCGGCCGCGGCAGGGCTGCTGCGGGACGGCGATATTCTGGCGGTGACCAGCAAGATCGTCTCGAAGGCCGAGGGGAGAGTGGTGGCCGC
>JBBQYN010000460.1:0-1736 GCA_038208655.1 Actinomycetales bacterium | reverse complement strand
GCCTTCGGACTGATCGAGCAGACCCAACGCAGCGCACATGAGCCCGCGGTAGTGAACACACCCGGCCCCGGGCGGCGCTCGGGCCCGGCGCCGCGGTACACGTCCAATCCCCTGCACCACAAACTTCCCCGACCGTAAGCGCGATCTCGCACGAACCGAACAAGGAGAATGAGATGCCCGAGCTGTTGTTTCCCCTGGACTCGTCGAAGAAGTTCGAGGATCAGGCCAAGGTCGGCCATAACCGCTGGCATCCAGAGATTCCGCCGGTCGCGACCGTGAAACCGGGCACATCCTTTCGGGTCGACTGTCGGGAGTGGTTCGACGGCGCCATCGTCAACGACGATTCGGCCGAAGACATTCTGAACGCCCCGCTGCTCACGGTGCACAAGCTCAGCGGCCCGTTCGCCGTGGAAGGGGCCAAACCCGGCGACCTCCTCATCGTGGACATTTTGGATGTGGGGCCCATCCCCATGGAAGACTCCGGGCCGTTGGCCGGTCAGGGGTGGGGATACACCGGGATCTTCGCGCGAAACAACGGCGGCGGATTTCTCACCGAACAGTTTCCCGACGCGTACAAAGCCATCTGGGACTTCACCGGCCAGACGGCGACGTCACGCCACGTACCGCACGTGTCCTTTACCGGGCTCATCCATCCGGGTCTCATGGGCACGGCACCGTCAGCGAAGTTGCTGGCCGCCTGGAACAAGCGTGAGGGGGACTTGATCGCGACCGACCCGCATCGGGTACCGCCGCTGGCCCTGCCGCCGGAAGCCGAGCATGCCATTTTGGGCTCGCTCGAGTCGTCCAAGTTCGCCCGGGTGGCTGGCGAGGCCGCGCGCACCGCTCCGCCGCGCGAAAACGGGGGAAACCAGGACATCAAAAACCTGTCCAAGGGCAGCCGGATCTTCTACCCGGTCTTTGTCGACGGCGCCAATCTCTCCCTCGGAGACCTGCACTTTTCGCAGGGTGACGGTGAGATCACCTTCTGCGGGGCGATCGAGATGGGCGGCTTCATCGAGCTGCGCGTGGACATCATTCGGGGCGGCATGGAGACGTACGGCGTGAGTGAGAACGCCATTTTCATGCCGGGAACCGTGGAACCCCAGTTCAGTCAATGGCTGGCCTTTTCGGGAACGTCCGTCACCCTGGACGGCGAGCAGCGCTACCTGGACTCGCACCTGTCGTACCAGCGCGCGTGCCTGCATGCCATCGACTACCTCACGAAGTTCGGCTATTCCCCGGAGCAGGTGTACCTGCTGCTGGGTGCCGCGCCGATCGAGGGTCGGTTGTCGGGGGTCGTGGACATTCCGAACTCCTGCTCCACGGTCTACATCCCCACGTCGATCTTCGACTTCGATGTGCAGCCCTCGGCGGCCGGACCGTTCCAGATTTCTCCGGGAATCGGAGCGCCGCGGGCGGCCAACCGCTGAACGCCTGCCCGGCGGGAACCGGGCCGAGGTGCGCAGATCGCACCATTCCGAGCGGACGACACGGTGCGATCTCCGCACCTCGCCACACCGCGACGCCGGGGCGGGAACGGGCAGGGCGCGCTGAGCACAGTCGGGTGCCGGGCTCAGCGGTAGGAGGCGGCCAGCCGGGCGAAGCCCTCGTCGAGGGAGACCTGTGGGGTCCACTGCAGGTCGGCGCGGGTGCGCCGCTGGTCGAACCAGTGCGCCGTCGAGAGCTGCTCGGCCAGGAACCGGGTCATCGGCGGTTCGTCGCTGCCCGGCCGCAGT
>JBBQYN010000459.1:0-1737 GCA_038208655.1 Actinomycetales bacterium | reverse complement strand
ACGCTGTAGAGCACCTCGCGGGTGAAGACCGAGCCGGTGAAGTCCGGCGGTGCCGGGTAGGTGAACCGGCCCGGGTTCGCTTCCGCCCAGGCCAAAACCCCCGCGAGCGTGGTCGGCGGGTCGGCGATCAGGTCCGAGTTGTAGACGAAGGTGAACTGGGCTTTGTGCCAGGGGGCCTCGCATCCGTCGACGGGCGTGCCGAAGTCGTCCTGCAGCAGCGGGTCATCGGGCGCGGTCAGGGCCATGCTGGGCAGCAGGCCGGTCCAGTCGCAGAGCCAGGCGCCGGCGTCCTTGCCGGTGCTGAAGTTGTTTCCGTTCACCCAGACCAGGTCGACGGTGCCGTCGTCGGTGCGTCCGGCCTGAAGTTCGGAGAGCACCCGGTTGAGGGCGTCGCCGGTGTCGGTCACCGGCACTCTTTCGAGGGTTACGCCCTCGGCAGCCACGGCGGGGGTGAGCACGTCGTCGATGTAGGCGTTGCCCTGGGTGTCGCCGCCGTACATCCACAGCCGCACGGTCTGGCCTTCTGCGGCCGTGGTGACCTCGGTCCAGCTGTCGAAGGAGCTGGTGGTGACGTCGGCGGATGGGGCGGCGCAGGCGCCGAGGGCGAGCGTCAGAACGGTACCGAGGCCGATCAGGCCGCCGGCACGGGCCCGACGTACTCGCGGTGCGCGTGGGTGGGACAGGGGGCGGTGCATCGGTGACGTCTCCATTCGGGAACCGGGCAGTGCTCGTCTCGACCCCGCAGCGGGACACAAATACCGTTGGACTAGGGTAAACCGCGAACAGTCGACTTTGATACACCGGGAGGACCAGGTGAGCACTTCCCCCTCCGGGAACGGTCGCCGGCGCGCGCTGTGGCGCGCGGCGGTGCTGGCCCTGATCATCGCCGCGGCCGTGGTGGTCGCGCTGACCGTTCCGCTGCCCAGCGTCGAGGAGATCCGCGCGATCGTCGGCGGCACCGGAGCCCTCGGGGTGATCGGCTTCGTAGCCGGCTACGCGGTTCTCACCCTCACGCCGATTCCCAAGAACGTGCTCAGCATCGCCGCCGGCCTGACTTGGGGGTTCGGCCTCGGCACTCTGCTGGTCTACGCGGGCGCCCTGATCGGCGCGACGCTCGCCTTTGTGATCGGCCGCGGCCTGGGCCGTGACGCCGTGGAACACCTCACCGGTGCCCGGGTCGCCCGCGTCGACGCCCTGCTCCGTCGCCGCGGGCTGGCCACGATCATCGCCGCCCGGCTCATTCCGGTACTGCCGTTCACCGCGATCAACTACACGGCCGGCCTGACCGCGGTGCGCCGCCGCGATTACGCCCTCGGCACGGCCGTCGGCATCATCCCCGGCACCCTGGCCTATGTGGCCCTGGGCGCGTTCGGCGTGGAACCGGGGTGGCCGTTCTGGGTTGCCGTGGGGGTGCTGGGCGGGCTGACCGTACTGGGGCTGGTCGTGGGTGGCCGGACCCGACGGCGGCAAGCGGATGTTTGACGCCTCGCTGCGCCGCACCCTCGACACCCCGCTGCGTCGCGTCGCAACGGCTCTCGACCGGCCGTGGATCACGCCGGACCGGCTCACCGTGGCCGGACTGGTGCTGGGCCTGGGCAGTGCGGCGGCGGCGGCCCTGCAGCTGTGGGGGCTGGCGCTGCTGCTCTGGCTGGTCTCCCGCGTCTGCGACGGGCTCGACGGGGCGCTGGCCCGGCTGCGCCGCGCACAGATGGCCGCCGCTGTTGCCGGGGCTGCCGC
>JBBQYN010000458.1:0-1737 GCA_038208655.1 Actinomycetales bacterium | reverse complement strand
ACGTAGGTGAATTCGGGCCACCACTTCTTGGGGCGGGCGGCCTCGGCATCACCGCAGATGGAGCAGACCAACTGCACCCAGACGGGCTTCTTGCCGGTGCGGTTGGCCCGGGACTGCAGCAGCCACGCCGGCGGGTCGCTTTCCAGCTTGGCGAACTGTGCCTCGCCCAAACGCGTCGGAATGCCGTGGCGGGTCGCCATTTCCAAGGGGATGTCCAGGCGCAGGGCTGCTTCTCGTCGCGTAATCATGTCAAATAAGACTAGGTGTTTTTCGCCCCGGGCGGGAGCCGGACTGGTCGGTGCGGCGTGGAAGAATGAAGGATGCCTTTGACACATTCCCCGCTGGGACTTCTACTCGACGTCGACGGGCCGATCGCGAGCCCGATCACCCGCACGATCGCCACCCCGAGCATCGTGACCGACCTGGCCCTGCTCGCGGCCGCCAACGTACCCATCGCCTTCATCACCGGGCGCTCGGACACGTTCATCCGGGAACAGGTGATCGCTCCCCTGGTCGCGGCCGGCCTTCCCGAACGGATGCGCATGTACGGGGTCTGCGAAAAGGGCGCGGTCTGGTTTCCGATCACCGCGCAGGGTATGGGTGAGCCGACCGTGGACGGCGCCGTCGCCCTGCCCCCGGCCGTCGTCTCCGAGGTGCGGGCCTTAGTGGCCCAGCAGTTCTCCGACACGATGTTCTTCGACGAAACCAAACTCGCCATGATCTCGGTCGAGCAGCGCGTCGACGTGCACCACGACACCTTCGCCCACGAGCAGCTGCGCTTTGACGACGCGGCGTTCGACATCCTCTCCCGCCACGGCGTGGGCGTGCGCCTCGGCGACCGGGTCTGGCAGGACGCCGCCGGGCAGGTCCCCTTCCGCGTGGACCCCACGATCATCTCGACCGACATCGAGTCGGTGCTGCTGGACAAGAACCACGCAGCCGAGCGGGCCCTGGCCTTTTTCGCCGAATCCGGCACACTCCCCCGGCTCTGGCGTTCGGTGGGAGATTCCCGCAGCGACTACCGCATGGCCGACCACCTGCACGAGGCCGGGTACGACGTGTCCCACGTCGATGTGCGGCCTGACGACGGCATTCTCGATCGGCCCTACCCCGTGATCGTCATGGGCGAGCAGATTCACGACGAGGCCGGTGCCGCGTTCCTGGACTACTGGGTCACGAAGCTCGAGCTGCGCTGACCCTGGCCGCTGGGGCGGTTATTCCGCTACGAAGCGGATGCCGTCCTGCAGCCGGCCGCGCAGCTCGAACACCTTCTCGAAGCTGCCGCGGTCCATGTCGGGCAAGCCCCCGCGGAGCAGGCCGGCCAGTCGGGAACGCGGCACGGCCACGAGGGTGGGCCGCCGGCCGCGGGCGGGCACGGACAGCGGCTCGCTCAGATCGCTGTCCGGAAGAACGACGAGCAGCGCGGTGAAACGTACCCGCAACGTTTTCGTGAGCGATTTCGCGCTGGCCTGGAGGTTGTCGATGGGCTCCTCCCCGGCCAGGGTGTCACCGACCAGTTCGCCGCGGTGCAGCTCAACCGGTCCACCCCAGTCCTCGGAGAGCACACCGAACAGTCCGGCCGGTCCGAGCACGACATGGTCGAGCTTGTCACTTCCGCGCCCCGGGTCCACATCGTGCCACGCCGTGAAACCGATGCCGAGCCCTGAGATGAGCTGCGCGGTGGCCTCCTCGGCGAGGGCCTTGGCCAGGTAGTGCCGAATCTCACGTGGCGCCCGC
>JBBQYN010000457.1:0-1746 GCA_038208655.1 Actinomycetales bacterium | reverse complement strand
GCCTGGGTGCTGGAGCGCCTCGTGGCTGGCGAGGTTGTGAACCAGATCACGGTGGCCGGCGCCGACGTGGAGCCGGCGCGACTCGCCCTCGAGCGGATGCTCGCCGCCCTGCCCGCGGTGCGAGCCTGATCATGGCCACCGCATCAGCGGGCGGCGCATCGTCGGGCGCGGCCATAGGCGCATCGACCGGCACCGCGCCGGCCAGCACCGCGCCCGCCAGCACCGCGGCGCGGCGCAGCGTGATCGTGGTCGGGTCCGGCATCGCCGGGCTCACCGCCGCGCTCCGCGCCGCACGCACGCACGACGTCACCCTCGTCACCAAGGGTGCTCTCGGCGACGGCAACACCCGCTGGGCCCAGGGTGGGATAGCGGCCGTCACCGCGACGCCCGACACGGTCGCCTCGCACGTGGCGGACACCCTCAGTGCCGGCGCGGGGCTCGCCGACCACCGGGCGGTACGTGTGCTCTGTGCGGAGGGGCCCGACCGCATCGCGGACCTGATCGCCGCGGGCGTGGAGTTCGACAGGCACGGCGACACCTTCGCGCTCGCGCTCGAAGCGGCTCACTCCCATGCCCGGGTGCTCCGCGCGGGTGGCGACGCCACCGGGGCCGCGATCTCGGCGGCGCTCGTCGCGCGGGTTCGCGAGAGCGGCATCCGCACCCTCGAGCACACCTTCCTCGTCGACCTGGAGCTGACGGATGCCTCTGCGGCCGACGGTCGAACGGCGCGGGTCGCCGGCGCCCGGGTGAGGCATTCGGATGCCCGCGAGTCGGTGCTCGCCGCCGACACCGTCGTCCTCGCCACCGGCGGCGCCGGTCAGCTGTTCGCCCACACCACCAACCCGACCGTCGCCACCGGCGATGGGCTCGCAGCGGCGATGCGGGCGGGCGCAGCGGTGGCCGACCTGGAGTTCTACCAGTTCCACCCCACCGCGCTCGCGGGAGAAGTCAACTTCCTCATTTCCGAGGCCGTGCGCGGAGAGGGCGCGGCGCTCGTCGACGACGGCGGGCGCCGGTTCATGCTCCACGTGCACCCGGATGCCGAGCTCGCGCCGCGCGATGTCGTGGCCCGCGGCATCGCCGACGCGATGGCGGCGCAGCACGGGCGGCCGGTGGGGCTCGACGCGCGCGCGCTCGGCGCGGGTTTCCTCGCCGAACGGTTCCCCACGATCGACGCCGAACTGCGTCGCCACGGGATCGACTGGGCGCGCGAGATCGTGCCGGTCACCCCGGCGGCGCATTACTGGATGGGCGGCATCGCGACCGACCTCGACGGCCGCACCACGGTGCCCGGCCTCTTCGCCGTCGGTGAGGTGGCGCGCACCGGCGTGCACGGTGCGAACCGCCTCGCCTCCAACTCGTTGCTCGAGGGCGCGGTGTTCGGAGCCCGCGCCGCCGACGCGATCGGCCTGCCCTGGCGGCTCGCGCCGGGCTCGCCGGCGCAGGCGACCGGAGTCAGCCACTCGATCCAGGCGGGCACGGCAACCCCTGCGAGCCTCGCAGTCCCGGGGGGCCCGGCAATCCCGGCAATCCCGGCAACCCCGGCAACCCCGGCAACCCCGCCGCCCGCGCCCATCCCCTTCAGCCGCTTGGCGTTGCAGCGCCTCCTGTGGGATTCGGCCGGGCTCCTCCGCACCGGCGACGCCCTCGCCGACGCCGCCGCAACGCTGGCGCACTGGGCATCCGAGCCACGCGATGCCTCCACGCCCGCTGACCTCGAAGACGGCAACCTCCTTCAGATCGCGC
>JBBQYN010000456.1:0-1747 GCA_038208655.1 Actinomycetales bacterium | reverse complement strand
GAATGAACGTGATCGCAGCACCCCCGACCCTGCGGGTGCGCCCCGCGGGGCAGCGCCGCCGGCTGGCCGCATTGTCGCTGGGTCAGGTCGTGAGCTGGGGGGTGCTGTTCTACGCGCTGATCGTGGCCGCCCCGGTGATTGCCGAGGAAACCGGCTGGTCGCTCTCGCTCGTGATGGGGCTCTATGCTCTGGGCCTCGTGGTGTCGGCGGGGGCGGGCATCGCGGTGGGTGTTTTGCTCGACCGCACCGGACCGCGCCTGATCATGACGATCGGGTCGGCGACGGGCGCCACGGGCCTGTGCGTGGTCGCCGTGTCTGCGAACCCGGCCATGTTCGCGATCGGCTGGGGTGTGGTGGGTCTCGCCCAGGCTGCGGTGCTCTACCAGGCAGCCTTCACCGTCATCACGCGCCGGTACAGGGAACGCCGTCAGGTGCCCTTGATCGTGCTGACCCTTGCCGGCGGACTCGCCTCCACGATCTTTGCCCCCATCGTCGTAGCTCTGCTCGCGGTCATGGACTGGCGCTCGACCTTCCTGGTGCTGGCCGGCATCCTCTTCGTCGTCACCGTGCCGCTGCACTGGTTCTCGCTGGAGCGCACCTGGCCGCCGCTCGTGCACCGCGAACACGCCCCGGTGCACACCGTGCGTACCGTGCTGCGGCAGCGCCGGTTCTGGATGTTGCTGCTCGCGACGGCTGCGATCGCCCTGTCGCTCTACACCGTCACGATTAGCATCATTCCGCTTTTGATCGAGAAGGGCATTTCCTACGAACTCGCGGCCATCACGCTGGGTCTCGTGGGCGCCGGTCAGATCGCCGGGCGGCTACTGTTCATGGTTCTGCCGCGTGATCTGCCGCCGTGGGTTCCGCTGGCGGCGGTGGCGGGCACGGCGGCCGTCGCGCTGATCGCGATCAGCTTGCTGACCGCGCCTGTCTGGCTGTTGCTGGTGGTGGCGATTGTGGCTGGCGCCATCCGCGGCACACAGACGCTGGTGCAGGCGAACTCGGTGAGCGACCGGTGGGGTTCGGCCAACTACGGCGCGATCAACGGCGTCTTCAGCGCGCCGCTCACGGTGCTCGTCGCGCTCACCCCCGCGCTCGGCCCGCTGTTTGCACAGTCGGTCGGGTCCTTCGCGCTGATGGCGGCCATTTTGGCCGGTGTCGCCGCAGTCGGCGCGCTGCTCGCCCGGGCCAGCTGAACGCAGCGCAGCCCGCTCGGCGCAGGGCCCTGAACGGGCTGCGGGTTCGAGCAGATCTGAGGTCAGGTCGGTCGCAAGCCACCCGGCACGCGGCGCAGAAACTCCAGGAGCTCGGCGCTCGCCTGCTCTAGGGTGCCGTCGTTGACGATCTCCAGGTCGACCGGGTGGTGCGGCGCGGGATCGATCCGGGCGACCCGCGCCTCGGCGGCCGCCGCGTCTTCGCGGCCGCGGGCGAGGATACGTCGCAGGCGCACCTCCGCCGAGACCGTGACCCGCGCGACCCGCACATTCGCGAACAGGCCGGGCAGCTGGTCGAGCACGCCGCGTGACACGTTCGCCACCACTACGCCACCGTCCGCGACGACAGTCAGCACGTGAGCCGGAATCGCGTAGGCCAGGCCGTGCGCGCGCCACGTCAGGGCGAACTCGCCCCGGCTCGCCGCGCCGGCGAACTCGGCCTCGGTGACCGGGCCGTGATCCTCCCCGGCGCCGGCCGGTCGGGTGATCTGACGCTGCGGAAAGACGAACCCGTGGTGCCCGGTGAGGGTGGC
>JBBQYN010000455.1:0-1747 GCA_038208655.1 Actinomycetales bacterium | reverse complement strand
GCGACCGCCTTTCTTCGCGAACACGCCGGGAGCGCCATCACCCTCTACCTGCTGACGGGCATCCTGCTTGGGGCGCTGCTGGGACTGTACGTCACGGGCGAACTCTACGGCGGCACGCGACTGGGCGGCTGGCGCAGCATTCTGATCGGCCAGGCCTACATCGTCGCGCGATTGGCGATCCGCCTCACCCTTTCTGCGGCCGGCGTGCGCCTGTTCGCAATGGCCTGGCGCCGTGGATCCCACCGTTGATGGTTGGAGAAACGCGGATCGGCTTCGACGCACCAGACCAGCGACGTGGCACCGGGTACCTGCTACCAGTCCCTGATCCCTGATCCCTGACCCCTGATCCCCGAGAAGGGCGGAGCACCGCCGGCCGCGGCTAGGCGGTGTCGGTGGCGCCAGAAAATTCCGGTCCGCCGGCAGCGGGGAAGCCGCGGCTTTCGCCGGTGGGCCACGGGCTGACCCAGAACGCGAACAGCCGGCCGCGGGTCAGCGTGAACCGGAACCGTACCGGTGTGCCAGCGAGCTCGGCCAACGAGCCCTTGACCCATCGCACGGGGACCCGCGTGCCATCCAAGGCGATCGGCTCGCAGGCTGCGTGGGTGAAGGGCGCAATTACGGCGCCGTCGCGGTCGAGTACTTCGACCCGCAACTCGCCGCCGCGGGTGTCGGCATTCACGAAGAGATGACCGCCCGTGAATGACAGCGGCCGCGTCGTCAGCCTGCCTTCGGCGCCGTCGGACATTCGTCGCACCCGCGGCTGGTCGGGCAGGCAGTCCATGGAGGCGAACCCGTCACGCCGGATGGTGGCGAGCCCGGTGCTGCACACCCCCGGCGCTTCGGTGCCTGGCCGGCCCTGGCGGCCGCTGACATAGAAGTGCAGCGAGTCGCCGACGACCAGACAGCCGCCGCCGGCTGATTGCACGTTCGCCCAGTTCCAGCTGCCCGCTTCCTCCGACACGCCGAGAAAGGTGTCGCGAGTCGGGCGGTGCCAGTGGAAGCCGTCGCGGCTGAAGCCCACCGTCACCTCGTTGATCTTCTCGCGCACGGCGGATTCTCCCCGCCACACCGAGAACAGGCCGAGCATCACGCTTTCGTAGGCGACGCAGTCCAGGTTGTAGAGTTCCGGGCGAGCGGCAAGCCCCGGACGCGCGAAGTCGGCCGAGTCGGCCGTCACCCACGCCACCGGCTCGCGATCTCCCCAGCCGCGTGCCGCCGCCAGAAAATCAGGGGTCTCCCAATAGCGCCGATAGCGGCCGCTCAGGTTGTTCACATTTGCGCGGAGGCTGTACACCCAAATGTTCCTGAACGGGTTTCTGAAGAAGGTCGATCGGTCATCCGTGCGCCGGGTCGTGCCGCGCCGGGTCCAGTGCACGCCGTCAGGGGAGGTCAGTAACGATAGCGCGTGGTCGTACCAGTACGACATCTTGTATCGCTGGCGGGGATCGGCGCTGTCAAGGTCCAGCCACACCGTGCTCGAGTCGCGAAAGTCGCCGTGAACGATGTTGGTTCCTGGGACCACGTCGAAGGAGGGCCGAGTCCAGCGAATGCCGTCTTCTGATGTCGCCAGGCAGGTCGTCGCGCCGTAGCCGGCCATGTACCACATCTTGAACAGGCGGTCCGTCGGATCGAAGAACACGCCGTCGCTGAACACCATGGCCGAGGCATTCAGCGGCAGCCCGGTGCGTTCCGCGGTATCGTCTCGCAACTCCCACGTCGTCGTTGGTCGCAGGACCGGACTGGCGGG
>JBBQYN010000454.1:0-1753 GCA_038208655.1 Actinomycetales bacterium | reverse complement strand
TTCGGGTCGTGCTCGGGCAGGCTGCGCGCCGACATCGTGGCGGTGCGCAGAATGCGCTCACGAAACCCGGGGGCGAAGCGTTCAATCTGCGCGATGATCGACTCGGTCATGTCCACGCCACTGCCCGGAGGCACGTGGGTGGAGGCCCACAGCACCTGTTTGCCGGTCGGAGCACGGGTGGGATCGAGAACGCTCGGCTGGGTGGCCACCACGAACGGGCGGGCGGGACACCCACCGTTCTTCACTCGTTCCGCCGCAAGGAGTATCTCTTCCCGCGTGCCGCCCAGGTGCACGCTCGGTGCATACTGCACCTCGGAGTTGGTCCACGGCACCGGTCCGGAGAGGGCGAAGTCCATCTTGAAAATGCCGCTGCCGTGACGGAAGCGCCGCAGTGCACGCTGGTAGCCCGGCGGAAGCGCCGTGCCGGCGAAGCTGGCCAGGAACGTTGGGGAGGTGTCGAGCAGGGTGACCCGCGAGGCTTCGAGGTCGGCGGGCCGGCGCACGTCGGTGTTGAGCTGCACCTGACCACCATGGGCTTCGAAGTCTGCCAGGAGGGCATCCGCTATCGCCTGGGCGCCGCCGAGGGGGAACCCCCAGCCGCCGGCGTGGGCGTGGGCCGCGAGCAGCAAGCTGGCGCCCGCGGCCGACAGTGATGGCTGACGACTGGGCGCGTAACCGCGACGCCGGCCAGGAGTGCCGGGGCGGCCGCGCCCCGAAAGCGCGGCCGGCCCAGAACCGTGCCCTGTTCGAGAACGCGAGCGGCGAAGAACAGGGCGGCGCCGGCGTCGTCCGGCCAGCGCAGCATCTGGTTCGCGGTGAAGGCCACGACTCCGTCGAGCCGGTTCAGCAGCGGCTGGAACAGCTCGGCCCAGGCGTGACCGTCTACTCCCAGGGCGTCGGCGGTGCGGTCCACGTCGCGGTAGGCGACCGCAGCCGCGCCGCTGTCAAACGGATGCGCATACGAGATTTCGGGGGCCACGAACGGTACCCGGCGGGTGAGTTCGAAAGCCCGAAAGAACGGCGATGCCAGAGCCGACGGGTGCACGGCGGAGCACAGATCGTGCCGGAAACCCGGCAGCGTGATCTCGGCCGTGCGCAGTCCCCCACCGGCCGACGGGGCGCGTTCGGTCAGCTGCACGCTCAGGCCCGCCCGAGCCAAAACCACCGCGGCGGCCAGACCGTTGGGCCCGGATCCCACCACGTTCACGTCGATCATGTACGTTCACACCACTCGTAAAAACGGTGTTCGAGACGTTCCGGCGGCGTTGGTAATCGACGGTGCGCGGCACGCATCCATCGAAAAAATCTGTGCCGAACTATCCCAAACCCTTCTGGTATTAATCTAAGCATTTCGGGCGGCGGACTCAAGGGTTGGTCCGAGAAAACACCCTCGCTCGCGCCGTGCCACATCTGGCTTATATCCCCACCTAAGATAGGCAGTGCTCTTCCCCAGACGGGCCGATTGGAGCCCGCATGAGTAAGAACCAAGCCTCGTGTGAACGAACCCCCGTGTGGGTGCGAGCGGCGAGACGCAGTTGGTCTCTGGCCACCGAGCCGGGTCGTCTGTTGGGTCGGTACCGCCGCGGTGACCTCGATCTGGGATTTCACCCGGGCGTGATGGATTCCCCCACCGCAGCCAGCACCCTCATCGGCGTGATCGCCCTACTCGGCAGCGTCACAATCGGCACCTATGCGTTGCTGCTGCCGCCCGGTGAAGACGCCTCAGACGCCCGCGGCTTCGCCGTGGCGGCTG
>JBBQYN010000453.1:0-1759 GCA_038208655.1 Actinomycetales bacterium | reverse complement strand
CGTCCCAACGATTATTCTGCTCTCTGAGCGCTGTGCTCAGCACAAGTCGAGTTCTGTGCTCTCTCTGAGCACGAATGTGCGCCCGTAGCTCAGTGGATAGAGCAGCTGACTTCGGAGCATGGCCGTCGGTGCGCTGTGCTTCGGAGCGTGGGCGGGAGACCGAATCGGGTCTAGTTATCTGCTCTCTTTGTGCACGAGATCAGCCCATCCTGCTTACGGCTGGCGACGGCGTGGGGAAGCTCTCCTGGGCTGACTGCGTTGGGGCACCAAGCTCCCATTCGAACTTGTCGAGCACCGCCACGACTTCTGGTGCCTCCCACGCGCGGTTGCGGCGGCGACCGATGAAGATCGGCGACAGAACGTCGGAATCCTCCAACGCAAGGACGGCCAGCCGCGCGGGCTTCGTAGCTGACGTCCGCGATGTCGCCAGCGACCTTGGCATCGCGCCGGCGGGCGGTGACCACGCCGTCGTGGCGATCGTCTCTCGGGCTCGTGGGTGCCTGACGCGACAGCGGCAACAACCCCTGGACGCGAAGAACGGCTGACCCGGAGGCCGACCGTTCCAAGCAGCTTGGGTCTACCAGCGGCGTCGGCTCGATACGAGCGCCGCAGACAGGGCCGCGACAGCCGCCAGACCGGTCAGCGCCAGCAATGCGACCGTCGCTGTCGCGGCGGTAGGAGAACCGGCCATGCGGGTGTCCGGAAGTTCCGGGAGGCCCGGGAACAGGCTGATCCCCGGAACGTTGAATACCGGGACGGTCGTGACCGCGCTCGGCTTGTCACTCGCGGTCGACCCGGGTGCGGGACTGACGTTGCTCGCGGCGGGCGCGTCGCTGGCTGCCGGAGCGCTCGGCGCAGCCGATGCCGGGCTGCTGGGTGCCGCCGACGGAGGACTGCTGGGTGCAGTGGTGGGGGCCGAGGTCGGGACCGGGGTTGGCGTCGGTGCCGCAGCGAAGACGCACTCGTCCGACGGGGCGATGATGGTGTTGTTGATCATGGTGACTGCGCCGTTCATAGCCAGTGCACGGCCGCCATAGTTCAGTCCGCCAACGCCGATCGTGGCACCGGCGTTCATGGTGATGCTCGCAGCGGCCATGATGGTGCCCTGGAAGGAGGTGGCCGCGCCGATGGTGGCGGAGCTGCCGACCTGCCAGAAGACTGCACATGCGCCGGCGCCGTTCTGGAGTGAGACCGTCGCGGACGTGGCCGTGGTCAGGCTGGTGCCCATCTGGAAGATGAACACCGGATTGGTGGCGCCGCCACCGTCAAGGGTCAGGTTGCCCGTCAGCTGAGCCGAACTGTCGAAGGTATAGACACCAGGGGTCAGTACGCCCACTGTACCGAGGTCTTCGCCGGTCAGGTTTCTGGTGGTGAGCGCGCCGAACGCATCGCCGTAGGCGACGGTCAAGTCATCGTGAGCCAGGTCGGCGGCGGCGTTGGCGACGTCGGAGTCGCCGACCACCACTGGCGCGCCGGAGACCGAGGTGCCGGGATGCAGAGCCAGGCCGCCCTGGATGGTAGTGGCTCCGGTGTTTGTGATTTCGCTGGTCGCCATGACCGCGTAGTTCGCGGCGGTTCCCAGGTTAGGCTGCTCGGCGGCCATGGTCACCGAGGAAGTGAATGCCAGTGCGCCCGCGAGAGCGACGGCGGTGAAGAGGCGGATCGGTCGGAAGTGAGTCATGAAGCGACGCATGTGCGACACCTGGTGAGGGTCGAGCGTCGTGGCCAATGGTTACTGGCGTCGGGGGGCCCGTTACCT
>JBBQYN010000452.1:0-1770 GCA_038208655.1 Actinomycetales bacterium | reverse complement strand
GGGGTCGGCGCCCACTTCGGTGAGGGAGCTGAGCCGACTGACCCGGTAGTAGGCGGTGTCTTCCACTCCCTTGGCCATGACCATGCCGGAGGTCTGTTGAAACCGCACGGCCACGGCCTGGGCCGGGTCGGAGAGCAGGGGCAGCAGGGCATCGATGGGCCCGGTCAGGTCTGGGCGGCTGCGGCGGGCCTGCGCGGCGGCCTGCCCGAGCCGGTCGGCGCCGAGCGGCAGGTAGGAGCGGTAGACCGGGAAGCAGGCCAGCAGCTCGGCCAGGGCGTCGACCACGGCCGGGTCGGTCGCACCGCCGGGAACCAGCCGGGCCAGCCGTCGCACTTCGGAGCCGAGGATGCCGTCGGCGATTTGGCGTTTGGTGCCCTGCACCCGCTCGGACCAGCCGGCCGGCACGACGCCGGTTCCGGCGCGTTCCTGCTGCAGCGCGGCCTCCAGCGCGTCGAGCGGCGCCTGCCCGGCGGGGTCCACGAGCACCCGGTCCACGTCGGCGAGCGCGTCATAGCCGGTGCTGCCGTCGGTCGCCCAATGCCCGGGAAGGGTCTCGGGGCCGTCCAGGATCTTTTCCACCAGAACGTAGGCGCCGTCGGTGTGCTCCCGGAGCCGATCGAGGTACCCGCCCGGGTCGGCGAGACCATCGGGGTGGTCCACCCGCAGGCCCTGCACGAGGCCGGCGTGCACCCAGCGCAGAATCTCGGTGTGGGACTCGTCGAAGACCCAGGGCACCTCCACGCGCAGGCCGGCCAGGCTGTTCACG
Organism: Actinomycetales bacterium; assembly: GCA_038208655.1. Lineage (GTDB taxonomy): Bacteria > Actinomycetota > Actinomycetes > Actinomycetales > Microbacteriaceae > Cryobacterium. Next base: position 1,004 of record JBBQYN010000452.1, on the reverse strand, counting down.
GCGAAGAAGCGGCGGTAGTTCAGTTCGCTGTCGGCCCGGCGCCAGTTGACCAACTCATAGTGCTGCCGGGTGTGCACCACGTCGGCTGCAGCGCCGTCGTCGGCAGTTCCGACCGCGATCGGGTAGGCGTTGTCGTAGTAGTGCAACTCGTCGCCCACGATGCGCAGCTGCTGCGCCGCGTCGTCGCCGTCACCGAGCACGGGAATACGGATGCGCCCACCGCCGGCCGCCCAGTCCACGTCGAACGCCTCCGCGTAACGGGAGTCCTGCCCACGGGCCAGCAGGTCCCACCACCAGGCGTTCTGGCGCGGAGTGGCCACCCCCATGTGGTTGGGCACGATGTCGACAAGGATTCCCCGCCCGGCGGTGGTCGCGGCGGCCGCCAGTCGGGCCAGGCCCGCCGCTCCCCCGCGAGCCGGGTCTACACTGCCGTGGTCGACGACGTCGTAACCGTGGTCGGAGCCGGCCTCGGCCGTGAGCAGCGGTGACAGGTAGATCCAGTCCGCGCCGAGGTCCGTCAGGTAGTCCAGCACCCCGGCGGCGGCGTCCAGATCAAACGCGGGGGTGATCTGCAGCCGGTAGGTGGACGCCGGGATTCTCATGCCTGGTCGCCGTCCGCGGTCGTGTTCGCCGGCGCATCGCCAGACGGGTCACCGGCCGGCGCGGCCGTCTGGGGCGACTTGGCCCGCGGTTTGCGCTTCTTCGACGCGGCCGGCGGCTCAGCGGCCGGCGGCTCAGCGGCCGACACCTCCCCGGCCGACTGTTCCCCGGCCGACTCGAAGGGCACCGGCGTGAGCGGCCCGCTCACTCCCGCGAGCGACGCGGCCACAGAGTGGTTCGGGGTCGCCTCCGGGGGCTGGTATGCGCGCAGCACCACGAGGGACCGGGCCGGCACGATGTGCTTGGCGCCGGCGGCGCGCGGCACGGAGTCGGCGCCCTCACCGGCGGTGTCGACCACGATTTCCCAGGCGTGGGCGTACTCCGTGGGCGGCAGGGTGAATTCC
>JBBQYN010000451.1:0-1776 GCA_038208655.1 Actinomycetales bacterium | reverse complement strand
GTCATCATCGACTACGGTCACAGCCCCGACGCCTTCCTGAACACGCTCGCCGCGCTGCGCAAATTCACCACCGGCAAGCTCATCATGGTCTTCGGCGCTGACGGTGACCGCGACACCACCAAACGCGCCGACATGGGCGCCATAGCGGCCCAGGGCGCGGACATCGTGGTCATCACCGACTTCCACCCCCGCTTCGAAGACCCCGCCGCCATTCGGGCAACCCTGCTCACCGCCGCCCGCGCCGCGGTGCCCGGCGGAGAGCTGCACGAGGTCGCCGACCCCGCCGCCGCGTTCCGCACCGCACTCGCGCTTGCCGGCGAGGGCGACACCATTCTGTACGCCGGACCGGGACACGAGGAATACCACGAAGTCGCCGGCGTCAAGATTCCCTATTCCGCGCGGAGTGACTCCCGCGCAGCCCTTCAGGAAGCCGGTTGGCTGTAAATGATCGCCCTCACGCTCCACCACATCAGCACCGTCGTCTCCGGGGTGCTGCACCTCGACGGCACCGACACCGACGACACCATCGTCAACGGGTCCGTGCAAACCGACTCCCGGCTCGTGACGCCCGGCTCGATCTTCGTCGCCAAGCCCGGTGAGGTCACCGACGGCCACGCTTTCGCCCCGGCCGCCCACGACGCCGGCGCCGTGCTGCTGCTCGTCGAGAGGCCCCTCGACCTGCCGGTCAGCCAGATCGTGGTGCCCGATGTCGTCCTCGCGCTCGGGGCCCTCGCCTCCGACGTCGTCGCGCAGGTGCGCGCCCTCGGCCGGCTGCAGGTGATCGCCGTCACCGGTTCCAACGGCAAGACCACCACCAAGAACCTGCTGCGCGCCATCTGCGAACGCGCGGGCGAGACCGTGGCCCCGCGCGGCTCCTTCAATAACGAGGTCGGCGCGCCGATGACCATGCTCGAGGTCACCGAGCAGACCCGCTACCTGATCGTCGAAATGGGCGCCAACGGCCGGGGCAAGATCGCGACCCTCGTGGCCCTGGTGCGCCCCGACGTGGGCATCGTGCTCACCGTCGGCCTCGCCCACGCGGGCGAGTTCGGCGGTATCGCCGAAACCGTGCGTGCCAAATCCGAAATGGTCACGCCGCTGCTGGCAACGGATGTCGCGGTGCTCAATGCCGACGATCCCCGCGTTGCCGGCATGGCCGAGATCACCGCTGCCCGCGTGCTCTGGTTCGGTCAGGGTCCCTCCGCCGCGGTGCGTTCCAGCGACGTGCGGGCCACCCGCACCGGCACCCACTTTCGCCTGCACCTGGCCTCCGGAGCCGAGCACGAGGTGCAGTTCCGGGTCTTGGGGGAGCACCACGTCATGAACGCCCTCGCCGCATCCGCTGCCGCGGAGGTGGTCGGTGTGCCCGGCGCCGACATCGTCGCCGGCTTGGAGTCCGTGCACCGGGCCGAACGCTGGCGCATGGAGGTGCTCGGCGGGCGGGACAACGTCACCATCATCAACGACGCCTATAACGCGAGTCCCGATTCCATGGCGGCCGCGTTGAAGACCCTCGCTCAGATTCAACAGCCCGGCCAGCGCACCATCGCGGTGCTCGGGGAAATGGCCGAGCTCGGCGAGCAGGCCGGCGAGGAACACGACCGGATCGGTCTGCTCACCGTGCGGCTGAACATTTCCCAGCAGGTTGTGGTCGGCATCCGTGCCCGGCGCATGCACATCAGCACGATCAACGAAGGGTCCTGGGACAGCGAATCCGCCTACGTGGAGACACCCGATGAAGCCTTCGAGCTGCTACGCACCCTCATCCAGCCCGGT
>JBBQYN010000450.1:0-1779 GCA_038208655.1 Actinomycetales bacterium | reverse complement strand
TCCCTCGCCGTGGGCGTGACGACCCTGGAACTGGACACCCACCTCACCGCCGACGGCGCCGTGGTCGTCTGGCATGACGACGTGCTCACCGCCGAGAAATGCCGCGACACCGCTCCGCTCTGGCTGGGCGACCCCGCGTTCCCCTACGCCGACGCCCCGGTGCGTTCTCTCACGCTCGGCCAGATCCAGACCCTCGACTGCGGATATCAGCAGCTGGGCGGCTACCCGGAGCAGGTGCACCAGCCCGACAGCCGGGTGCCGGAACTGCGCGCGGTGCTCGACCTCGCGAGCGGCCACCCCACCGTGCGACTGAACATCGAAACGAAGGCGCTCGAGCCCGGCGAACCGGCCCTGCTCGAGCTCACCCGGGCCGTGGTGCGCGCCGTGACCGCGTCGGGCCTGAATCACCGCGTGGGCCTGCAGAGCTTCGACTGGGCCTCACTCAACCTGGCGCAGCGGCTCGACCCGCAGCTGCGCCTCACCGCGCTCAGCCGCGGCGACACCTGGCTCGGCCGCGGCGAACCCGCCGCCAGCCCGCATCTGGGCGGCCTCGACATCGACGACCACGGCGGCTCCGTCGCCCGCGCCGCCGCTTTCGCCGGCTACGACGCCATCTCGCCGGCGCACGCCACCGTGACCGCGCAGATGGTGACCGATGCCCATAGCCTCGGCCTGTCCGTCATTCCCTGGACGGTCAGTGACCCCGCCCACATGCACGCCCTCATCGATCTGGGCGTGAACGGCCTGATCACGGACCACCCCACCCGGCTGCGCGCCGTCATGCAGGACCGCGGGATGACGCTGTCGCCGTGAGCTCGGTCTTCTCGCGACATGAGCGCCGCCCGGGCCGATCGACGCGATCGAGCCGGGCAGCAGCATCCGTCCTGAGCAGGTCAGCCCGTCGTCACCCCGAACCCCGACGCCGAACCCCGACGCCGAACCGTTGTAGTACAGGTTCGTGACTTCGGTGGTCTTGCCGTTGCTACCGTGACCCGCGCCGATTCTTACGTCTTTGTGCTGTTCATAGGGTTTTGATGCCCACCGGGTACACTGGCCAGACATTGGCCGAGAGATAGGACTCTTTATGCTCAGCAACCTCACCGGATGGCACTCGCTGATCATCCTCGCCGTCATTCTGCTCCTTTTTGGCGCTCCGAAGCTTCCCGGCCTGGCGCGTAGCCTCGGCCAGTCGATGAAGATCCTCAAGAGCGAGATCAAGCCTGACGCGCCGGCCACGACGGATGCCCCGGCATCCGCTCCCGAGGACGCCGCGCCGGCACCCGCTGCCGCGCCGGCACCCGCCGCCACACCCGCCGCCGAAGCGCCGGCAGCGGCACCCGTTATCGTGACGCGCCCGTAACCATGGCGCGCCCACCCCGCGGCCACCGCGGCGCGGACAAAATGAGTCTGCGTGAGCACCTGCTCGAGCTGCGCAAACGGCTTTTCCTCGCCGCCGCCGGCCTGCTGCTGGGAGCCATTGCGGGGTGGTTTCTGTCCGACTTTGTGTGGGACGCCCTGCGGGAACCTATTTACGCGATCGTCGCCGCACAGGATCGCAACGCCCAGATCAACTACACCGACATCACGTCGGCGTTCGACCTGAAATTGAAGATCTCCCTATATGTGGGGCTGATTGTGTCGAGCCCGGTCTGGCTCTATCAAATCTTCGCCTTTCTCGTTCCCGGCCTCAGCCGCCGCGAGAAGCAGTACACGTTCGGTTTCATCTTCACGGCAATTCCGCTGTTCTTGGCCGGTTGCGCTGCCGGATGGTACGTACTG
>JBBQYN010000449.1:0-1790 GCA_038208655.1 Actinomycetales bacterium | reverse complement strand
ATCACGGCCTGAGCGGGCCGAACCCGGCCCGGTCGGCGCCGGTCAGCGCGCCGTGGCCGCGTGGATGCGTTCGATGATCTCGATCACCCGCACGGCGTCACGCGGGTCAACGGGCACGGCCGCGCCGCGCAGAATCGCGTCTGCCAGCGCCGCGTAGAACGCCGCGTAGTCCCCCGGCAGGGTCGGTGCCGGACTGAGCGCGCCGTCCCGGCCCACGGAGCCCCAGTGCGACGGTGGCACCTCGCCGAATCCCGGATCGCTGGGGCGGGCACCGTTTTTGAGCGCGGCTTCCTGACCGTCCAGACCCCAGCTGGTGTATCCGGCCTCGGAGCCGAGCACCCGAAAACGGGCGCCTTTCTGCGCGGCCAGCCCGTTCATCCACAGCTGCGAGCGGGTGCCGCTCTCGTGGCGCAGTGACACGAAGGTGTCATCGTCGGCCGCGCCGCCCGGGCGCCGGGTGAGCACCTCGGCGTAGACGTCGTCGACCGGGCCGAACAGTTGCACCGCCTGGTCGATCAGGTGCGCGCCGAGGTCGTAGAGCAGCCCGCCGCCCTCCCGCGGCGTCGCAGCGTCCTTCCACGCCTTGCCGGGGCCGGCCTTGAACCACTCGAAGCGAGACTCGAATCGGCGCACCTCACCAAGGGTCCCGGCCGCGATGAGGGCTCGCAGGGTGAGAAAGTCGCCGTCCCAGCGGCGGTTCTGAAACACGGTAAGGGCCAATCCCAGCCGGTCGGCTTTGTCGGCCAGCGCGGTGCCGTGCACCGAGTTCACGGTGAACGGCTTGTCCACGAGCACGGCGAGTCCGGCGTCGAGTGCCGCGTGCGCGAGGGGCGCGTGAGTGGCCGGCGGTGAGGCGATCACCATCAGGTGCAGCGTCGCCATCGTCTCGGTGTCGGCGAGCAGGTCCTCCGGCCGGGGGAACAGCCGCGCCTGCGGGTGGTCCCGGGTGGCGTGGGCACGGCGGTCGGGGTCTGCGGTCACGATCACGTCGAGTGAATAATCCGGGTTCGCGGCCAGGAACGGGGTGTGGAAGACCCGCCCCGACAGGCCGAACCCGATCACGGCCGTGCGGATCGGGCCGGTGCGGTTCGGGTCTGTGCCGGGCATGTCCACGGTCACAGTCGGTTCACCCCGGTCACGTGCACCACGGCTTCGCCGAGATCGTCGGATTCGGCCAGGTCGATGGTGGCGCTGATGCCCCAGTCGTGGTCGCCGGCCGGGTCGTCGAAGATTTGCCGCACCGTCCACGTGGTCGCGGTCTGCTCGATCAGCAGCAGGTCGGCGCTGCGCGCATCCGCTCCGGTGAGTAGTTCGTCGTGGTCGGCGAAGTACCCGTCCATCGCGTCCGCCCAGGCGTCGTCGGTGAAACCCTGGTCGCGGTCGAGTTCCCCGAGCGCGTCGTAGTTCTCCAGCGCCGCGTACTGCACCCGGCGGAACAGTTCATTGCGTACCAGAATGCGGAAGGCCCGCGTGTTCGTGGTGAGCCGGCGGGGGGCGGGCGGCAGGATCGCGGTTGCTCCGGCGTCGTGCGTGGCGGCATCCGGGTGAATGAGTTCCTCCCACTCGTCGAGCAGACTCGAGTCCACCTGTCGCACCAGTTCGCCGAGCCATTCGATCAGGTCGAGCAGGTCTTCGGTCTTGGCGTCGTCGGGGATCGTCTGCCGGGCCGCGCGGTAGGCGTCAGACAGGTAGCGCAGCACGACGCCCTCGCTGCGGGCCAACTTGTAGAACGTAATGAACTCCCCGAACGACATCGCCCGTTCGTACATGTCGCGCACGACCGTTTTGGG
>JBBQYN010000448.1:0-1798 GCA_038208655.1 Actinomycetales bacterium | reverse complement strand
TACAAGAACCCCGGATTTCTACGGAAGTCCGGGGTATTTTTTTTGCCGGTTTCGAACCCCGCATGAACCCGGCAAGATCCGTAAAGGTGTCGAGACCCCATGCGCTGGTCGTGCGGCGGTCTCGGCAAGCTCGCTCAACGAGCTGTGCCCGGTGCGCCCGCGTCTCGACCCCGCACGCATCAATGTCAGTGGATGCTGGTTGACTTCTTTCATGACCACCATCGACGGTGTACTCAACGAATTAGCCGCTGTTCTGGACCGGTTCCCGCTCACCCCGGCCGTCTTCGCGGGGCTGCCCGATGACGACTCCGAAGCCGCCTTCCGCGCGCTCAGCCTGGTGCACCGCCGCCTGACCAGTTGTCTGGCGGTGTCGGCGGCGAACATCGAACGACGCTCCCGCTACACGGCAGGCCGTGACGGCCTCGCCCGCCGCAAGGGCTACACCAACGCCGAAGCCATGCTCCAAGACCTCAGCGGCGGAGGCGGCACCTCACGAATCGAGGCCCGCACCCTGATCGAGGCCGGCACGATGATCTTCGAAGCGGATGCCGCCCGCCAACGTCAGGCCGACGCCTCGCGCCTCGCTCGGGAACTCGAGGAGCAGCGTGGTCGCCAGCGGGCAGTGCTGGAGGCCGCGCGGCAGGCCGCGGAGGCTGCCGGCGAGCCGGCCCCGGTGCCTCTTCCCGAGCCCGAGCCAACTCTGGAGCCGCCCGAGCCCGCTCCGTGGTTCGCCGGGATCGGCGACGCCGTCGCCACCGGCGTGCTCAGCACTCCAGCTGCGACCGCGATCCGTCGCGGCCTTGGCGAACCGGCGCCTGGCGTCACCGAAGCCGATCTCAGTCAGGCTCTGGCCGGCTTCATCCCGGAAGCCGCGACATTGAACACCGACCAGGCCAGCAAAGCAGCCCGGGCCCTGCGCGACCGGATCGATCAGGAGGGCATCGCGTCGCGTTCCTCCGCGATGAAGGCGCGGCAGTACCTGCGGGTGTGGGACAAGCCCGACGGCATGCTGCACGGTGTCTTCGAGCTGGACCCAGAAAACGGCAGTGTCTTCCGGGATTTCATGCGACAGGTCGCCGGCCCCCGCCTTGGTGGCCCGCGCTTCACGAGTGTGGAGGGCCGCGCCTGGGCGAAAGCCCTCATGGACGACCCGCGCCCCACGGATCGTATTCTCGCCGAATCTCTGATCGAGGCCCTCCGTCTGGCGGCCACGGCCGACCCGATGACCATGGTCACCAGCCGGGAGCCGTCGCTGAAGATCGTGGTCGGCATACAGGACAAGCCTGAACCCGCCGCTCCAAGCCCAAGCCCAAGCCCACTGATTCTCCCGCCGACAGGACTGATCCCGATCGGCGGGTTCATCGAAGGCACCCACGAAGCCGTTCCCCTGAGCACCATCGACCGGTTGCTGTGCACTGGAGCGTTTACGCAGGTCGTCACCGACAGCGGAGGGGCCGTGCTCGATGTCGGCCGGCAGCAACGTCTTTTCACCTCGGATCAGCGCATCGCTCTGGCGATTCGAGACGGCGGCTGCATGATGCCCAACTGCAACAGACCGCCCAGCTGGACCGAGGTGCACCATATCGACGGCTTCGCCGAGGGCGGGCTGACCGACCTCGCAGACGGCATCATGTTCTGCGGGCCCGACCACCTGAGATTGCACAACGACGGGTGGAAGGTTAAACGCCTACGCACCGCGGGTGTGGATACCTATTGGCTGATCCCGCCCGAGGCCGCGGACCCGAGCCGCACGCCGATCCGGCTGCAGAGCAAGTCGCCCTTGAAGCTGGGGTCGCCG
>JBBQYN010000447.1:0-1826 GCA_038208655.1 Actinomycetales bacterium | reverse complement strand
TTGGAGAAAGTGGCTGCAGGTGATGGCCAGTGGCGTTCCACGTCTCGTGACGCGGCCGCAGTGTGGGCGCAGTTGGCGTTGCAGTCCCAAGGCCCAGAAGCGGCTGCGTACTCGGCGGCTGCCCGTGAGATGGCTAGGGCCAGCCAAGACCGCCGGTACCAGGGGATGGCCACGGCCACGGGAATGCGAGACGCCGCACGACACCTGTCGCTGTTGGCGATGGCCGGTTCCCCATCGAGCGTGCGGGGCACGCTGGCGGTGGTCGAGCAGATGATGCGCATCACCGAAGCCGTGCGAGCAGCGCAAGAAGCACGCGGCGAAAGAGTCCGCGCCGAGCGGGTGGCCACCGTCCAGAACGGCCAGTTAGGTCAGGTTCAGCAACGGCTGCGGACGAGAGCGGAATTGTTGGGCATCGCCGGCCAAGCACCAACGCTGACGTCGATGGGTGTCACTGGACGCCCACGCACCAGAACGACCGGGAACCGGGCGGACCAACCCAACCAAGGCCGAGACCGAAACCGAGACGACAGGGGACGATGATGGCTGAGCACGACATTGACGAGGGCGCGCAGGTATTGAGTCAACAGGCTCGGATGGCGATGATGATCGCTGGGCGAATGGTCGAGATGGCCGCGAGGCGTCGAGCCGACCAGGACCGCGCCGCTGCTGACGACGCGCGTGATCGGGCCAGCGCCGCGAGCCGGCAAGCGGACCGCCTTGACCGCCAGGACCGTTCCGCCACCCGAGAAATGTCTCGGGTCGGGGTCAAGGAACAGGACCGCGCGCGGCAGGCAGCGCACCAGGTCTACGGGCCGTTGACGAACCCGCGCACCTTCGCTGCGGCCGAACCGGAGACGGTGGCCGCGGGGTACACGTTGGCGAAAGTCTGGGAGCAGCGTGACCCGCGTGCCGCTACTGCCGTCGAGCAAATCGACGGGTTGTGCGAGGACCGGTGGGGTGTACCCGCGCGCCGGCTGACCCATGGCATGGGCTCGCAGAACGAGCACGATGAGCAGGCACGCACCGCTGCCCGTGAGGCACCGCGCGAGATGCTCGAGCGTGCACGCGATGAGCGGTGGCGCGAACGAGGAAGCGGTGAGGATCTCGCGGCCGCGTGGCAAGCGGCCAGCACCGCCGGGGACACCCGGACACGGGAAGCGTTGGAGACCACGATGGGTGCCCGGTTCGGGGTCGACGTCGAGGACTACTTGCGACAGGTGCGTCAGGGTCAAGAAGACGCAGCAGTGCCCGGGGATGTGGCGTGGATGGCCACCCAGAACGAGTCCGACGTCGCTCAGGCCCGCAGGAAGGGCGGCCGCGCTGACAATGAGCAGGCGATGGTGGGCAGGTTCGACCAGGACCTGGCCGAGGAACGGACGAACGACCCGGCAGGGGAACGGTTCAACGCGAAGTCCGACACAGGCGTGCAGGACACCTCAGCGCTTCAAGCGGGACGAGTCGAAGCAACAGGCGAGGCGGCACGCCACCACAGCGCAGCCGACGTAGCCGCCGCGCGGGCGGCAAGCGGTAGCCGCGTCGACCTCGACGCGATGCGAACCAACAACGTGCCGCCAGCAGCCGTAGAGGCACGTCTGCGCACCGCGCCCGCTTTCGGGACTCGCACCAGCGACGGGATTCACAGCAACACGCCGAAAATTTCTGTAGGAAAGCCAGCGCCGGGCCGCGGGCAAAGCAAGATCATAGATCTAGGCAGGTCGTAGTACCTCTTCGCGATGATGACTCTCCAGTTGCTCAGGTCGAAGCCCTCCCCCGGCCTGCCGAGGCACTTATCGACGTGTGAGCGGACCAGGGCGGGCGTGAGCAGG
>JBBQYN010000446.1:0-1844 GCA_038208655.1 Actinomycetales bacterium | reverse complement strand
CGACCCGTACGCCGCCATGCCCAGCCTCCACCTGGTCTGGGCCGGTTGGGTCGCCTGCGCCGTGTGGAGCCGTCTCACCCGCCACTGGATGAAGGCCATTGCCATCACCTACCCACTGGTGACCTTCGTGGTCGTGGTGGCGACCGCCAACCACTACCTCCTCGACGTGATCGCCGGTCTCGCCGTTCTCGGCCTCGCCTGGGTCCTGGTCCTAAGCTGGACGCGGCCCTTGAGGAACATCGGGACGAGAAGTCACGCCAAAGTCGGCTCGGCGGAGGCTGGAGCAGGCGAGCAAGCCGATGAGCACCGCGGCCGGGTGCAGCCTCACCGTCTTGTGCAGCACCAGCGGGACGATGACGTGGCTCTCGAGCTGCTGCACCACCAAGATCACCCCCACGACCCAGAGCGCGGCGACGACGTCGCGGGTGACCAGCATCACCACCACCGCAGGCACCCGCCCACCACCGGACCCGCGAGTGACACCAGGTCGGCGACGCCGGCGCTGAGCCCGAGTAGCGCCCAGAAGGGAACGCCGAGCACAGCCAGGCCAACGGGAAAGGTGCAGTGATTCACTCCTCTGCTCCGTCGTTCCTCGCTTCGGACGCGAGGAGCCATGACACGCTGGCCCTGGTCCTGAGCGGTGTCATCTTGTTCCGCGACACCCCCGGCGTCGAGGTGAGCGTCACGGTGATCGGACCGGTCGCGGTGGTCGTGGGTGCGGCAGTGGTGCTCGCTGGCCGGCTCGCGTACGCGCCGCCATCCCCGAAAGCGCCGAATGACCACCACCGCCGTTCCAACCGGCGACGCCTTTCTCGCCGTCCCTGCGCCGCACCTGCTCGTCGGCGCCGCGTACTACGGTCCGATCTATCGCGGCGTCAGCAAGCACCCACGGAACCTCAGCGACGGTGCTCGCCGGTTCACCCGGCTCGAGGCCAGGCGCTCGCCACACCGTTGTTCGCCGTGCTCGTGCGGTTCTCCGGTTCGAGGAGAGTTCCGATTCACTGCCGACCAGGCTTCCCGGCACGCAGAGAGCAGCGCGATCAAGGTCCCCAGCGTGCGCCGCACCGGCGATCGCTCAGCTGGGCCGGTCGCTGCGTGGGTGCTCCGGCGGTCCTTTGCGCCTCGCGATGCCCACCGAGTACAGTCCGTGACTGGAGTGCCGGGAAGTCTGGTCGGCGATTGTTGTTGACGACCAGACAGGAGTCCTGATGCCGCGCTTCCGAGAACTTGTAGGGCCCCGTCAGCACGAAGGCTGGACGCTGTTGGTCAGCGAGAGTCAGGAGGGCGGCGGTGGGCTGGCGTCGTCACCGTTGGCGATCGCCGAGCCGAGCGCCGGCACCTCTGTCTCGGGTTGATGGCGCCGGGTGCTCTTCGTCCTTCTGCTTCTTCATGCCGTCTGCGGGACGGCCGTTCTCATCGCTGGACGCCGTCTCGGCCGCGGCGCCTGGCTGGTGGGGGCCGTGGCGCCGGCCGCAGTGGTCGTGTGGCTCGTCGCCAACAGTGGCCGTGTCGTGGGTGGGAGCGGTGTCTCATCGCGGGCGGAATGGGTGTCGGCCCTGGGTTTGGCGTTGGACCTGCGGGTAGATCCGTTCGCGGCGTTGATGATCGTGCTGGTCTCGGGGATCGGCGTCCTCATGTACGCGTACGCCTGGTACTAGTTCGGGAACTCGGGCTAGGCGGGCCGGGTCGCCGGTCTGTTGACATTGTTCGCCGGCTCAATGCTGGGCGTGGTCGTCGCCGACAACCTGCTTGCCCTGTACGTCTTCTGGGAGCTGACGTCGGTCACGTCGTATCTGCTGATCGGGGTCGACGACACCGACCCTGAGGCTCGTTCTGCGGCCCAG
>JBBQYN010000445.1:0-1848 GCA_038208655.1 Actinomycetales bacterium | reverse complement strand
GACTCGCAGGCAGCCAATCCGCCCGCCCCACCGCCACCCCCCGCCCCAGTTGGGCCCACGGTGACCGTCGCTGCGGCGGACCGATATCAGGTGATGTCGGGCTGGGAAGCGCATGTTCAGGCCGGGAACGCCAACCCCTCCTTCGGGTCGTGGCAGAACGCGGTGATGGACGCGGCGGCCAACGACCTTGGGATCAATCGCGTCCGACTCGAGGTGCGCGCAGGCGTGGAGAACCCGGTCGACTACATCGCGCTGCTTCGGGCCGGCACGATCACCTCGGCCGAAGCCAATCTGCACCGCTACGAAGCCATCAATGACAACGCGAATTCCAATTCGATCAATGCGTCGGGCTTCAAGTGGACCGACTTCGACGACATGGTCAACGGTACCGTGCTGCCCCTCAAGCAACGGCTGCAGGCACGGGGAGAGCGGCTCTACCTCAACCTCTGCTACGTGTCGTTCAACAGCGGCGGTGCGCTGCACGGGCGTGCGGCCGAGTATGCCGAGCTCATGCTGGCCGCGTCACTCAGGTTGAGAGATCGGTTCGGAATTTCACCCGACGCAATCGAAGTGATCCTCGAGCCTGATGCCGGGACGATCTGGTCCCCCACGATGATCGGGCAGGCGATCGCTGCCTCCGGCGCACGCCTCGCCGCTGCCGGGTTCCATCCCGACTTCATCGCCCCGTCTGTCACCAACGCTGGGCATGCGGTGTCATATCTCGACGAGTTGATGACGGTTCCGGGTGCGGCGCCATATGTGAGCGAGTTTGCTTTTCACCGGTATGCCGGTGCGAGCAACGCCATGCTCGCAAGTATTGCCGCGCGCGCTGCATACTATGGCATTCGTACCTCGATGCTGGAGTACATCGGTGCTACGGCGGACCAGTTGTACAGCGACCTCACGGTCGGCCAGGTGTCGGCGTGGCAGCAGTTCGCGCTGGCTTTTCCGACGTCGGACAACGGCGCCCAGTATTACACCATCTCCAACAACCAGCCGGTGATGGGTAGCCGCACCCGCTTGCTGCGGCAGTACTTCCGGTACGTTCGCCAGGGCGCCCAGCGCATCGGCGCGTCCACCAACAGCGGGATACTCAAGCCGGTGGCGTTCGATCATCCTACCAATGGCATGACGGTCGTGGTGCATGTCTCCCAAGCGGGGACCTTCGCGCTCCGCGGGCTCGTACCCGGCCGATACGGGGTGTCGATGGCGACAAGTACCCAAGCCGGCATCGGGCTGGCCGACGTGGTCGTCGGGGCCGACGGGGGGGCGGCGGTTGCTCCCTCTGCCGCCGGCATCGTTACGGTGTATTGGAAGCCATGATCGGGTAACCCGCCAGGAGCGCTGCGCGAGTCAGCCAGGTGCAATGCCAATGGCGGGATGGTAGCGGTTGGGCTCGTCGCCCTGCACGTGGTCGGAAGTACCGCGCTCCCGACCACGTGCAGGGCCGAGGGGTCCGGTGTACCCGATGGTCGCCGTCGACGACCCCGTCCCCATCGAGCGCGCTCATCCGGCACGTTCCTATATCATACGCTCCTTACGTCCTTCTCCGACCACGAGATTGAAAGCCCCGCGGCGGTGAGGAGGCTGCGCAGGCGTGTCGCCTTCGGCCGTCGTGATGCACGCCACGATCTCCATCGCACCGTGGGTCTTCTGGCATCGGATGGGGCGCCCCAAATATTCGAAGCATGGCGCGAAACTGGTGACGGGTGACGAGCTCCGCCTCGCCCGTCACCTGTCAGTGTATTCTACCAGTCGCTCTACCGCCGGGCGGTTCGCGTACCCTGCAACTCCTTCGCTGTTGCCAGATGGCCCGCAACCGCGGTGCGAGTTGCCATCAGGTGCTTC
>JBBQYN010000444.1:0-1849 GCA_038208655.1 Actinomycetales bacterium | reverse complement strand
CTCCAGAACACCAGCATTCCGGGCATCCGCCAGCGCATGTAGATCGTCGCGATCGACGCGCCGATGAAGAACACCAGCAGTTGCACCACGAAGAACGCCAGCAGGTCGACCCAGAATCCGTTTAACCCGAACCAGAGCGCGTTGAACATGTAACTGTCGATCCACCAGCCTTCGGTGACCTGTTCCAGCGTGGTGAGCGTGGCGAAGGCGACGGCGTTGCCCGCCGAGATCAGCACGAACAGCAGCGCGGTGCCGAGGTAGAAGTCCCGTCGTGTGACGCCGTACCCGAGCGCGAGGGGGAACCCGAACGAGATCGCCTGCACGCCCACCACGACCAGGTACCACTGCGGTGACAATACGGCCCAGCTGAAGCGCTGGCCGTCGATCGCATCCTGGGTGCCGAGTCCGCCGGTGGTGAACCCCACGGTCTGCGCGATGAAGATCGTGATCACGAAGGCGATCCCCACGATCAGCCAGGGAATGCCGATGTAGGTGCGACGGTCCACGAGGTGCAGCCGCACCACGTTCCAGATGCGGGCCGTGGCCGGCCGCGGGTGAGCGGATGCCGCGGGTGCGGTCATCGAATCGGTGCGGGTCATGAGCGGGTGCTCCAGGCGTCAACGGGGCGGGCGGTGTCGCCGGTGTCGTCGGCGGGGCGGTCGGCGCGGGAGGCGCGACCGGTGCGGCCGGCACTGCTGCCGGCGTGCGGGCCGGCGGAAACGTGCGGCACGTTCGTGGTGCGCTGCACGATGAGTTGCTGCAGTGACACCGGGGACAGTTCGAGTCCGGCGGCCCGGGCCGCGTCGCGCTCCGGCTCGGTGAGGCCGGCGACGGTGACCGAGGCGAGTCCGCCGATACCGTCTCGGGAAATGATCTCCCGGCCGGTGACGAACGCATCGACATCCGTTCGCTTGCCCACGACGGTGCTCGCGGTGCCGCGCAGTTCCTCGGCGTCCTGGTCCATGAGAATGTGGCCTTCGTCGACGACGAGTACGTGCTCGAGCAGGCTGCTGACTCGTGGATGAGGTGCGTGGACAAGATGACGGTGCGCGGATGCTCGGGGTAGTCCTCGAGCAGGCGATCGTAGAAGATCTGCCGGGCAACGGCATCCAGGCCCAGGTACGGCTCGTCGAAGAACGTGAGCGGAGCACGCGAAGCGAGGCCCACGATCACGCCCACGGCGGAGAGCTGCCCGCGGGAGAGCTTTTTGATGGGGCGGGTGACCGGCAGCCGAAAGTCCTCGACCAGGCGGGCGGCGAAGTCCGCGTCCCAGTTGGCGAAGAACCACGGAGCGCTGGCGAGCACATGCTCGCCCCGAAAACTGTCGGGGTACTTCTGGCTTTCCTTGATGAAGCAGATCTGCTGCAGCACCCGGGCGTTCTCCACCGGGGACTCACCGAACACCTGCAGGGTGCCGCTGGTGGCGAACTGTTGCCCGGTGAGCAGCTGCATGATCGTGGTCTTGCCGGCGCCGTTGCGGCCGAGCAGCCCGTAGATCTTGTTCGCTGCCACGGTGAAGCTCACGTCGTCGATGGCGGTGACGGTGCCGAAACGTTTGGTGAGTCCGTCGACGCGAACGACGGGGGGTGCGGTGCCGGTCATGAGCGAATCGCTAATTACCAGGCGGGCGCGATGTCAAGCCCGCACCGGCGGCGCTACTCCAGAATGTCCGGCTGGGGTAGTTTGGACTCATGGATGGCACAGGATCGACCGGTCCGGCTGTCCGGCTCAGCACGGCAGCACACCTGCGGGTGAGCGCATGATCAACCGGCGCACTTTTCTGCTCGGCTCGGCCTCGGGTTTGTCTGTCTTGGCGCTCACGGCGTGCACGACTCCGGAGCCGACACCC
>JBBQYN010000443.1:0-1872 GCA_038208655.1 Actinomycetales bacterium | reverse complement strand
ACGTCGGGACGCAGCGGGATCGGGGCGCTGATCAGCCCGAGGTAGGCGCGACGCACCCGGCCGTCCCGCAGCAGGGCGTCAATGATGCGCCGGGTCGTCGCGTTGATCGGCACTGCCAGGCCGAGGCCGACACCGGCGACGGCGGTGTTGATGCCCACAACGACTCCGCGGGAGGTGGCCAGGGCACCGCCGGAATTGCCCGGGTTGAGCGCGGCATCCGTTTGGATCACGTCTTCGATGACCCGCCCGGCGCCGCCGAAACGGGTCGGCAGGGACCGGCCGAGGGCGCTCACCACGCCCGCGGTCACCGAACCGGACAGCCCGAGCGGGTTGCCGACGGCGACCACGAGTTGGCCCACCCGCAGGGTGTCGGCGTCGCCGAGCACCGCCGGTTGCGGGAGAAATTCGCTGTGCACGCGCAGCACCGCAAGGTCGGAAAGTGGGTCGGATCCGATGATGTCGAGGGGGCTGCTGGAACCATCCGAAAAGGTCGCGGTTCCCGTGCTGGACCCGGTGACGACGTGCGCGTTGGTGAGCAGGTGCCCGGACGATGAGATGAGCACGGCAGACCCGTTTCCGCGGCGGGCTTGGCCGCGGGAGGTGCTGAGGAACATTTCCACCGCGGCGACCTGCTGGGTCACGGCCGCCGCCACACCCGTGACGACCCGGGAGTACTCGTCCAGCGGGTCGAGACTGTGCGGCGGCGCGGCCGCGGCACGATCGGACTGCTGGTCTCCGACGCCCGACGTCGCGGGGTCCCGGGTCGCGGGGTCCCGCGTCGCGGTGTCAAACGAGGCGATGTCATGCAGCCCGGGCGACTCAACCGAGTCGGCGGCGGGCATCGGCTCAGGCTCCGGGAAGACCTTTTCGGCATCCGGGCCCGAGTGGTCACGCTCGTCCATGCCGAGTGTGCCTCCTTTCGTGCGGTGGCGCGTCTTGCGGTGGCGCGGTGGTGCCGCGGCGTCAGAGTGTGTCGAGTTCGATTCCGTCGTGGGCGGCCTGCAATTGGGCGATGTCGAGCTTGCTCATGCCGAGCATGGCCTGCATGGCCCGGCCGGCCTTGACCGGGTCGGGGTCGGAGAGCAGGCTCTGCAGCACGGTGGGCACGATCTGCCAGGACAGCCCGAAGCGGTCCCGCAGCCAGCCGCATTGGCTGGGCGCTCCCCCGTCGGCGATCAACGAGTTCCAGTAGGAGTCCAGCTGCTCCTGGTCACTGGCCTGCACGAACAGCGACAGGCCCTCGGTGAAGTGGAATGACGGGCCGCCGTTGAACGCCTGCACGGTCAAGCCGTCGATCTCGAACGTCACGCTCATGGCCGTTCCGGCCGGCTGCGGGCCGCCATCGCCGTAGCGCGACACCGACACGATACGGGAGTTCGGGAACAGCGACACGTACAGGTTTGCGGCCTGTTCGGCCTGGTCGTTGAACATGAGGAACGGGGAGATGTTCTGCATGGGGCACTCCTGACGGTGGGGGCTAAGGTCGCTCTCTGACAGCGCGGCGGCGACGCGTTTCGCGCCACCCGCGCCGTAATTCGCGTTTGATTCTACCCACTATCGGGGCACAAGCGCCACGGTTTCCGGCGGTGTCACGGGCGGTGCCACGGCGACCGTGCCGGCCAGTTCGGTGGCCAGAAAACGGGCCACCGAGCGGGCACCGCCGGCGAAGTCGAGACCGGCTTCGACGTCGGGGTTGTAGTTGGTGTTGGTGTTCACGTCGTAGGTCACCAGGCGACCGGAGGCGGTTTCGATGAACTCCACGCCGGCGACTTCGATCTGGTGCGCGGCGAGGAACGCTTCGAGGCGCACGATGAGCGGATGCTGCGCGGTGACGTCGGTGCGCAGGCTGAACAGGGGCGCCGGGGCCGTCAG
>JBBQYN010000442.1:0-1880 GCA_038208655.1 Actinomycetales bacterium | reverse complement strand
GACGGCCATGAGAATCGCGGCCGCCGGCGCCGCGAAGACCAGGTAGCGCGGGGAGAACACCGGCGTCATCACGAGCGATACCGCGATCAGGCCGAGGGTGGGCACGGTCAGCCACGGCAGGGTGAGTTCGAGCAGGCTCGGAGAGGCGCGCACGGCGGTGTCGCCGGGCGCGATGATCGTCGGCGCGGCGGGCAGCGTGGCCGTGCTGCGGGCGCGGCTGAGCAGCACGGTGATGCCCAGAATGATCAGCGTCCAGCCGACCACTGAGAACGCGGTGTTCTCCATGAACCACTGCACGATGAACACGTCGGTGAAGGTGCGCGAGCTGATCGGGTCGATCCAGCTCACCTGACCGGACTGGCTGACCACGGCGTAGGCGAAGGGCAGCACGACGATCCCTGCCGTGACGGATGCCGCCAGCCAGCCCCGCAGACCGGCGCCCGTCATCGAGGCGGCCGGCCCCTGCGCTGCTGCCGGTGCCGAGATCGCCGAGGTTGTTGCTGTTGCTGTTGCTGTTGCTGTTGCTGCGGCTGCGGCTGCGGCCGGCGCGCGCGACCGCGCGCGGCCGGTCGCCTGTCGGCGGGCCCGCACCGTGGTCCAGACGGCGGTCACGCCGTGGGCGACCACGAGCAGCGCCACGTAGAGAAAGAGTCCGGTGAACAGCACCGCGAGTAGGGCGTAGAGCGCCCACCAGCGGGAGCGCACCCACCAGCCGGTCCGCGTGGTGCCGGACTGCCTGCCCGAGCGGCGCCAGGCGGCCAGGAAGACGAGGCTGAGCAGCACGGCGAAGGCCGTGGTGAGCGCGAAGGAACGGCCTTCGCCGCCCATCCAGGTGACGCGGGGCAGCAAAGTAAACAGCAGTCCCGCATAGACGGCGGTTCGCCGGGTGGCGAGGCGGCTCGCGAGAGGCACGATCAGTGCCGCGGCGAGGCCGGTGGCGACGGCGCTGGGCAGGCGCAGGGTGAAGGGGGAGTAGCCGACGAGGTCGAACCAGAGGTGCATCAGGGCGTAGTAGAGGCCGTGCACGGCGTCGACGGTGCCGAGCATGCGGCCCAGGTCGCTCCAGCTGCGGGTGGCGGCGATGATGGTCGCGGATTCGTCGTACCAGACCGACGGAACCCATGACAGGGCGACCGACAGCGTGAAGCCGATCAGGCCGATCACGAGGGCGTCGGGCAGGGCGCGCCGTGACACGCGTGCGCGCCGCACTGCGGCGGGGCGTTCGGTTAGGAAGGTCATCGGTCCTCTGCTGGTGACGAAAGCTGTGGTAGGTGGGCGGTGGCCCAGGCGAACTCACGAAGACTCGGTACGGTGCGACACTAAACGATCCCCCCGAAAATAGCCTCCACGCCCCGCGCCCCGCCCACCGCTCGTCACCGCGCTGCCCGCCCGCTCGCCCACTCGTACCGCGCCGCCCCGCCCCGCGCTAGCGGCTCGCCCACTGGTACCGCGCTCGCCGCCCCGCTGCCGCGCGTTCGCCGCACCGCCCCGCCGCGCGCTCGCCGCACCGCCCCGCCGCGCGCTCGCGGGTCGCCCACTTGTGCCGCGCTCGCCGTCTCGGAGTCGGAGGCGCGCCCAGTTTCGGTGACCGCCATGGCGATTGCCGTAGCGCTCGCCCACATTTGTGAGCGCCGCGCTTTTCGCTCGCCGCCGGGCTGTCGCTATGCTCATATCGGGCGCGTGGGAACCCCGCCCTGCACGTATGGGGCGTATGACGCGGCGCGGGTGGTCATATCGGGCGCATGACCGCGCCGGCGTGCACATCTCGGGCGCACGAGCACGGCGGCCACCCCCTCGAGCTCGGCCCCCGGACACAGGGGCAGGAACGCGCCCGGTTTCGGCGGCCGCTACGGCAATTGCCGTAGCGGCCGCCCCAGGTA
>JBBQYN010000441.1:0-1882 GCA_038208655.1 Actinomycetales bacterium | reverse complement strand
CGTCGCCGGTGTCGGCCTCGGCCTGGCAGTGCCGATCAACGCGACGACCCGGCGCATCATTGACGCCCTGCTGCGGGACGGCCGGGTGCGTCGCGCCTACCTCGGGCTGATCAGCGCCCCGATCCCGCTGCGTCCCGACGTTGCGGGACGGTTTGGCCAGACCGTGGCGCTGCGGGTCGTGGACGTGGTCGACGGTTCCCCGGCGGCGCGCGCCGGCCTGAAGGTCAACGATCTCATTCTCACGGCAGCCCGGCAGCCGGTGCACAACGCGCAAAGTCTGCAGCGGTTGCTGTTCGCCGAAGCGATCGGCCGGCCCCTTCCGGTCACGGTGCTGCGCGGATCGGCGCTGGTGGACGTGGTCGCCGACCCCGACGAGTTGTCGGCGATTCGCTGACCCGCGAAATAGCGCTCTGACCGGTGAAAACCGGTCACCGGTACGTTACGAAACAAGACCTCAGACCCTAGTGAGGACGTCGTCTACCCCCGAGACTGAAAGGGACCCAACGAAGGGAAAACCTCATGAGCGCCGTCGCCGTGACGAGCACCATCGAAATCCGCCTGGCCCAGGCACGCTGGCGGGCGGACCCCACCCGCACCCTGCTCGATGACGTCATCGGGCTGGCCCGGGTGGCCTACGCAGGCCTCACCGACGCCGCCGGTCACCCGGCCATCGAGCATCCGCTTCGGGTGATGGCCCGGCTCAGCACGCCCGAGGCCCGCATCGTGGCCGTGCTGCACGACACCGGGCTGCACCCCGCCATTTTGCACGACGACTCGGCCTGCCCGACCCTGGCCCGCGACCTGCGCGCCTTCGTGCCGCAGCGGTTGCTTCGGGCCGTCGCGGCGTTCGGTTACGTGCACGATGGGCTGGATGGCGTGTCGGCGCAGATCATGGCCGCCGACCCGATCGCCCGCGATGTGGAACTGGCCTGCCTGGCCGATTTGAACGACCCGGGCCGGCTCGCGGAGCTGGACCCCTTCACGCGTCGCCGCCTGCAGGAGAGCTGTGCCGCGGCCGACCGGGCCCTCGGTCGGGACTGTCCTACCGCAGTGCCGGCACCGTCGCCCGGGCGTCCGCGCGGCGATGGCGCAGGTGCTGCACGATACTGAACGCGATCGCCACGGCCATCACGGAGTACAGCGCCACGGTGATGGGCGAACCCACCAGAATGCCCGGGTCTCCCTCGGAGACCGCGAGCGCCCGGCGCAGCTCGGTTTCGGCGAGCGGCCCGAGGATGGCCGCGATGAGTACCGGTGCCAGCGGGATCGCGAACCGGCGCATCAGAAAACCCAGCATGCCGATCCCCACGAGCAGCCACAGGTCCTTCATCGACGATGCGATCGCGTACACGCCGAAGACGGAGAACACGGCGACGCCGGCGTACAGGCAGTGCTTGGGCACCAGCAGCAGCCTGGCCCACACCGACGCGAACGGCAGGTTGATGATCAGCAGGATCACCAGGCCCACGAACAGGCTCGCCAGCAACGGCCAGACCAGGTCGGCGCTGCGCTCGAAGAGCAGCGGGCCCGGCTGCATGCCGTACTGCTGGAACGCGGCGAGCATCATGGCGGCGGTCGCCGACGTGGGCAGGCCCAGCGCGAGCAGTGCGCCCATGGCGGTGCCGGCGGTGGCGTTACCGGCCGCTTCCGGACCGGCCACGCCCTGGATCGCGCCGCGGCCGCCGAACATCGCGTCGCCGCGTCGTTTGGCGAGCTTCTTCTCGGTGCCGTAGGCGAGGAACGTGGGCACCTCGGACCCGCCGACGGGGATCACGCCGAACGGCAACCCGAAGCTGGTGCCGCGCAGGAAGGCGGGGAACACCTGCGTGAATTCGCGCCAGTTCAGGTACGGCGAGCCCTGGGTCTGCACCTGCACCCCGGG
>JBBQYN010000440.1:0-1886 GCA_038208655.1 Actinomycetales bacterium | reverse complement strand
CGCCGGTGTGGCACGGGGCCGGTCCACCGCCGGTGCTCGGCCTGCGCAAGGAGCGCGCCGATGGCCGTGCCGGGGAGCAGCACCCAGAGGAACGTCCCGGCCCACTCGACCCCTGCGTCTTGGCCGGCGACCTCCCACATGAACGCGCGGAGCGTGGCGGCCCAGGCAAGACCGCAGAGTCCCCCGACGGCCACCGCGATCCACCGGGCGGGGACGAGGCAGGGCCGCTCGATCCGTTGCGGAATGGCGCAGGCCAGGCAGAGAACGGCCAACAGCGACGCGGCGTACAGCCCGACCCAGGTGCCGCGCGCGGTTCCTATCGGCGCGGTGTCGGACGCCATGACCAGCATGAGCAGCACGCCGAGGACGGCGAAGGTGCCACACGTACGGCGCCACCATGCTCGGCCGCGTCCGGAGAGGCCGTATCCGCCCGCCAGCCCGAAGAGCACCACCCCGATCGCGCCACCGCCGAAACCGTTGGTGATCAGCGCCGTGAAGATCACCGGGTCGGCCAGCGCTGCGAGGAACAGGCACGGGGACAGGGTGAGCCACACGCTCCGCGCCTGGCCGGTCCGGCGCCGGTGCTCGGCCAGGCCGATCAGCGCGCCGACGAGGAGCCCCGGGGCGAGGAGAAGCGCGAAGGTGCCGTACCAGTGGAACTGCGACTCGGCCCCGGCCATCTGGACCATCCAACCGCGCAAGCCGGCCGCCCAGGTCAGCCCGACGACCGCCCCGCCGACCACGAGAGGTCGCGCGGACTCCTTGACCACCCTTGCGGTGCTCATCGGTCCTACCCTCCCACGACGCGCACCACGGTGGGGAACAGGTTGTTCATTGCTTGAGGTCTTCCGGCTGGGCGAGGAGGGCGACCCCGCACGCGGCGACCGTCGCGGCATAGACCGCGACCGAGAGCGGCAACAAGGACGTGAACTGCAGCGGCAGCATGCAGAGCATCCATACCCCGACCGCGAGAACGGGAACGCCGCCAGCCCGTCCATTGCCCCGCACGGGCGACGGCCGCGCCGGCAAGGATGAACCCGGTGCGACGGCAGCCGGCGTCGGGTGACCTAGTGAGGCGGAGGTGCTCACGGGAAGGCTCTCCTTATCGTGAAGCGGGCTCCCGCCAGCACGGGCGCCAGGAAAGGCTGGCTCAGCGCCACGGACCAGGCGGCCTCCGGGGGGAGTGAGATCCTCACGGGCGCAGCCCCGGGCGCATCGCCACGGCGCAAACGGCAGCGCCGCTGAGCGCTACCCCCAGCCACACTGTCCTCACGGGGTCGGGGAAGTCGCCGATCGGGTAGAGGGTGCCCCAGCTGAACATCCCGGCGAGTGTCACCGGCGCCACCGCGGCCAACGCCACCACCGGCGCGAGCAGTGCGCCGGGCGTCGGCACGAGCCGTCGGGAGGCCATGGCCGCGGAGCCGGTGACCAGCAGAACGGTGGCGACGCCCAGCAGCCACCAACCCGGCCTTTCCAGCGACACGTGGCCGGGCCGCACGCTCACCACCACGGCCCACAGCGACAGCGGCACCAGCATCACGCCGAGTCGGTTGGCCCGCCGCCAGCCCGCTCCGCGCGGGGTCACGGCCACCACCGGGAGGGCGTCCTCGTCGTAGGCGAATGCCGCGGCGGCCGCACAAAAGGCGAGCAGCGCCGGTGCGAGCAGGAAGGCGTCATCCGGCCAGCGCGCGAGGAGCATTGCGATGAAAGCGGCGGCACCGCAGGCCCCGAGCACCGGCAGCCAGGCGACGCCGCGCCGGAGGTACCAGAGCCGAGCGTTCACCCCGTGACCCTGGACGGGATCGGGTCGGAGACCCGGTTGTCGTGGTTGCCGGTGGTGGCCGCGAGGAAAAAGAGCACCACCGCGGCCGCCGCGACGGCCGCGA
>JBBQYN010000439.1:0-1914 GCA_038208655.1 Actinomycetales bacterium | reverse complement strand
CTGGGCGACTGCGTCATCGCCGGTGCTGCACGCCGTCATCACGAGCAGGGTCACCAGGGCGAGCACGGCCAGTAGACCCAGTCGCCATCCCACCGGGGCCAATACGCGCGCGACACCGCGCCCGCGGCCGACCCGGCCGCCATTGTCCTTCGCCGTCAAGATGTTCCGTTTTCCCTCAAGCTCCTGTGGCGAGCGGATCAGATGATCCGGCCGGCTCGGAGTACACGATGTCGACGAGTGCATCGCCGTCGTACAGAAGGCTGGTCAGCGACGCCAGCGAGCACTGCCGCTTACGCGGGTCGTGCCACAGACGCTGGCCCTCGAGGAACCGGCGCAACGTGTAGACGGGCAGCTGATGACTCACGCACACCGCCTCATGGCCACGAGCCTCCTCGCGTGCCTTGTTGGCGACCGCGAGCATGCGGTGCGCGAGCTGGATGTAGGGCTCTCCCCAGCTCGGCGTGAACGGGTCCCGCAATTTGGGCCAGTGCCGCGGCCGGCGCAGAGCTCCGTCGCCTGCCGAGACGCGTAACCCCTCGAAGGTGTTCTCGGCTTCGATCAGATCTTGGTCGGTGATGATCTCCAGGCCGTGCGAGGCGGCGATGGGAGTGGCCGTTTCCTGCGCGCGCTGCAGCGGCGACGCGAACACGTGGGTGATGTCGTGGTCGGCCAGGGAGTCGGCGACCTTGTGCGCCTGGGACCCGCCCCGCTCGGAGAGATGAAAGCCCGGCAGCCGTCCGTAGAGAATGCCGTCCGGGTTGTGTACCTCGCCGTGCCGCATCATGTGCACGATGGTGCGCTGCTGCATCAGTTCTCCTTCCGAGCACGTGCAGCCGCGGCCGCAGCTGCCGGTAGTGCGTCGGCAATGACACCGAAAGCATCCTCGTCCAGCGCCGCGGATACAAACCAGGCTTCGAACGCGCTGGGCGGAGGGTATACCCCGGCGTCGAGCAATGCGTGGAAGAACGGCGCAAAACGCCAGGTCTCGGTGTTCTTCACGGCCGCGTAGTCGTTGATGGCGGCGTCGGGGCGCGTGGTGAAGAAGACACTGACCAAGTTGCCTGCGAACTGGACGCGGTGACCGACTCCCTCCGCGGTGAGCGCCGCGCCGATCAGGGACCCGAGCTGCCTGGAATTGGCGTCGAGTGCCGCGTAGACGGAGTCGTCGGCGTGGCGCAGGGTGGCGAGACCGGCGGCCACCGCCACCGGGTTGCCGGACAACGTGCCGGCCTGGTAGACCGGGCCGGCCGGCGCGAGGTAGGCCATGATGTCGGCGCGGCCACCGAAAGCAGCGGCAGGCAGGCCACCGCTCATCACCTTTCCGAAGGTGTAGAGGTCACCTGCGACACCCTCGAGCCCGAACCAGCCGGCTTTGCCGACGCGGAATCCCGTCATCACCTCGTCGATGATCAACAGGGCGCCATCGGCCGACGTGATGTCCTTGAGGCCCTGGTTGAAGCCGTCGACCGGGGCCACCGCACCCATGTTGCCTGCCGCCGCCTCGGTGATGATCGCGGCGATCTGGCCGGGGTACGCGGCGAAGGCCTCGCGGACCGCGGCGAGGTCGTTGTACCCGAGCACGATGGTGTCCTGCGCCTGCGCGCCGGTGACCCCGGGCGACGTGGGAAGCCCGAGGGTCGCGACGCCCGAACCCGCGTCGGCCAGCAACGCATCGACATGGCCGTGATAGCAGCCGGCGAACTTGATGATCTTGCTACGACCGGTGAAGCCGCGGGCCAGCCGGACCGCCGACATCGTGGCCTCGGTGCCCGAGTTCACCAGCCGCACCTGCTGCACCGGGTCCACCCGCGCGGTGATCTCCTCGGCCAGATCGATCTCGGCCTCGGTGGGTGCGCCGAACGACAAACCCGTGGTCGCTGCCGTCTGCACCGCCTCGACGACGGCCGGATGGGC
>JBBQYN010000438.1:0-1926 GCA_038208655.1 Actinomycetales bacterium | reverse complement strand
TACGACCCACACGCCGGAGCCTGGCGGGTCAGTTACATGGCCCCGACCCTGAACGAGTACTGCCACTTGGTGGCGACCCCGCACCGCAATGGCCTGCGCCAGGACGGCACTCGCACCGACGGCAGCCCGATCCGCTGGAACTTCACCTCGATCACCCCCGAGACCTACACCTGGGAAGGCTGGGTCTCGGCCGATGAGGGCTCCACCTGGCTGCTCGTGGAACACAACGAGGCCACCCGCATCGCCTGATCCCGGGCCGCGCGTGTGAACCACACCGCCGTCACCGAGCACTGGCGACGTCACCGCACCGGGGATATGATGCCCGCACGACAAAGGTCGTGATCATCGGAGGCTCTGATGACTCCATCAGGTTCGAGCGGAGCGCCCGGCGCAGATTCACCCCTGAACCTGTTTCGACGCATCCGCTTCGCAGACACGGTACGGGTGTCGGGTGACGCCTTCACCCTCACGGTCCTTGTTGACCAGATACCGAGCGACGGACTCGACCGACGCCAACGCCAGGCTCAAGCCGAAGCTCTGGCTCGCGACCTCGACGCCGCGGTGAGCGCGGCGCGGCCCCATCTCGGAGCCAGCAACTACCGCTTCGAACCCGCGAACGCGGGGCCGCCCCTCGCGGACCCGGACTCCACGTTGGGCAGCCTCACCCTGACCGTGCACGCCCACGGCATCGTCACCAAAGACCAGCAGTCCTTCCAGATCAAGCGACAGTCCACATCGTCCAGCGCCGACAGCTCCGGCGGCGAACTCTGGGTCAATTCCATCGACTTCTTCCAGGACAGCGTGCGGGAAACCTTCACGACGACCGTCACCGCGCTGCACCCCGACGCACGCACCACCTTTTCCTGGCTGCCGGGCGAAGGGGTACTGCTGTCCGGCGGTGGCATCAGCAGCGCCGAATCCACCGGGCGGCTCGAAGAAGAGCTCTGGAGCCTCAAGGCCCGGCGCCGGGTGCTGCGTTCCGAACGGCTGCGATCCCTGCTTTACGCCGGTGTCGTCTTCGTGGTGGGCACGACACTGTTGTTCCTGCGCGACCGGATCGGCGACGTCGCGGTACTGCTGGGCGCCTACTCGCTGCTCATCGCAGTGTTCTTCCTGGCCCGCATGGGCCGGGCCTGGAACGAATACCGGGAATCGGGGGAGGAGATTCGTGAGACCCTGGCTCGCATCGAGGTGAAAGAGATTTCCGAGGGAAACCTTGAAGCCGAGGTCAAGGCCTACAAGCTTTTCCAGGTCAACACCGGCGAACTCAAGCGATACTACGATCAGGCACTGCGGCAGCGCGGCCTGGTCTTCGGTCTGGGCGTGCTCTGCATCTTCGGGGGCTTCGCCTTCATCATCTGGGCATTTCTGCTGATCCAGTCCTCGCCCGACATGAACGAGAAGGTGCTCATCGCGGTGCTCGGCGCGACCGGCGCCTTCTTGGCCGACTTCGTGGCCGTGATCTTTCTGCGGATGTTCTCGCAGATCGTGCAGTCCACCGTGGAATTCCACTCGCGGCTGGTGGGCACCCACCACGCCCACTTCGGCAACGTGCTCGCGGCCCGCATCTCCGAGACCGGCAAATCCGACGAAGCTCTCGCTGACATGGCGCGGGTGCTCGCGCTGCCTGGCGACCGGGTGCCCGAAGAGTGGCTGCGCAGCCCGGCCGCCAAGCCGAAATCCAGCGCGCCGCCGTCGCAGGCCTGACGACCGCGGCTGGCGGTCACGCGCGCGAATCAGAGCGAGATCTAGAGCGAGAAGTGGAAGCCCAGTTCGTCGGGGTAGTCGCCAAGGGCGGTCAGGTGGGTGGCGGCACCCTGCAGCGCGGCGAGGGTGAGGCCCAGGGTCCCCGGTCCGAAGCTCACCCGGCTCACGCCCAGCTCGGCCAGCCGGGTGAGCGGCACCGCACCGGGATGCCCGATCACC
>JBBQYN010000437.1:0-1934 GCA_038208655.1 Actinomycetales bacterium | reverse complement strand
CGGACCCGGATTGCTAAGGTTACGTGCAGAGAGCAACGGCCCCAAGGCCACCGAGGAGCGCACAATGAGCGACACCACGCCCAATGACGGCAAGACCACACCCGAAACCGATGCTCCGCCCACCCCGCCGACGCGACCGACCGACCGGGCCGCTGTGCCGGTGACCGACGCGAACGACTTTCCGAACGAGAACCGCAGCCCCGAGGCGATTGCGCACGACGCCGCCGTGGCGGCGGCGACCGAACGGGCCAACTCGGGGGCGCTGGCGGGGGAGTACACAGACGCCGAGGTGCCCGGCAGCGACGTTCCCACAACCGCCGTGCGCGCCGATGACGCCGCAGACGCAGCCGCGCACGCACCAGACCCCGCCGACGCACCGTATGTTCCCGGTGTCGCTTACGGGGCGTCTGCCGGCACGTCCGCTGCCCCGTCTTCCGCCGCGCCGGCCGTTGACTACGCCGCACCGCCCGTGGTTCCCGCCGCGCCGAGTGCCGCAGAGCCGGCCGCCGCCGTCACGCAGACTCCGATCTACGTGCAGGCGCCCACCCCGCCGAAGGCGCGCGGAAACCGTGGTGCCGGAGTGCTCATCGCACTGCTGGCCACCCTGGTCTACGCGGGCATCTACGCCGTTGTGGCGTTCATCATCGCGGGCGTCACGAGCGCGACCGTCGAAACCGCCACGGCCACCTTCGTGGAGTTCGCCGTGCGCCCGGTGTTCTACATTCCGATCATCTTCTTCTTCCTGGCCTTCTCTCTTCTGATCGTTCTGGTCAACCGGGCCGGCTGGTGGAGCTACGTGCTCTTCGGGTTCCTCGTGGCCGTCGTCGTCTACTTCTCCTACCTCGGCGGAGCACTTCTCACCGTGCAGGCCTGGAACCTCACCCCCGAGGCGGCCGTGCGTTTTCTGTCGTCGCAGTGGTTGAACCCGGGGGCCATCGCCGCAGCCGTGATCGCCCGCGAGGTGCCGATCTGGTTCGGCGCCTGGATCTCCCGACGAGGCCGCGGCGTGACCGCACGCAACCTCGCCGCCCGCACCGAGTATGAACGCGTACTCGCCGAAGGCCCCCAACTTGTCCGGTCCAATTAGGCTCCTGAGTCGTGCGTGACTACCAGAAATATGCGGCTGTGGTGGCGGTCTTCGCCGCTGTACTCTACGTTTCCCTGGTCGTGGCCGGTTTCGGCGTGGTCAGTCTGGTCACCAACCGCGAGGTGATCGAAGACCCCGCGTCCGGCCCGCTGCTCGGCCCGCTCATGATCGGGGGTGCCGTGCTGGTTGTCGTGCTGCTGATGGTCCGCCTCGGTATTCGCACCCGACCCGAGTTTCAGCGGGTGGCGCTGTGGTACGCGGTGGGATGTGGCTTCGCGGCCAGTGCCGCATACATTCTGGTGGGCGTGGTGCCACACCTGATCAGCGGCGGCCGGCCGCTGACCTTCATCGCGTCGCTGTTGATCAACCCGTTCACGGTCACCATCGGCGTGCTGGCGACCATCGTGGTGCTCAGCTACTCCCTGATCCTTGCGACCCAGCAGGGCCAGCGTCGCCGCCCGCTGTGGCCGTGGGAAAGCCGAGACGACGTCTAAGGGCTGGCGTCCGCTGGCCGGGCGCACCGCCCGGCACCTCATATGAGGCTGCATAGTCCGGCCCTGTCCCGATGGCATACACCGAGTATTCTGGCCCAATGGACCTGTCCCTGGAGCAGCGCGTCGGCCATGAGGTCGAGGGGTGGCTGCGTTGGCTGCCGCGATGGCGACCGGGAACCCACCGTGGCCGCACGCGCCTGTGTCGTCAGTGCTTCGGTTCCCCCGTCATGGCCGCCGCCGGCCTCGCTACGGATGTTCCGCACGCCGTGCAGCACGCGTTCGCGATGCGCATGAAACTCGTCGTTGACGCCGCAGTGGATGCCTATACCGACCAGCACCTGCCTCACCTGGCC
>JBBQYN010000436.1:0-1952 GCA_038208655.1 Actinomycetales bacterium | reverse complement strand
GCTGAGCAGCGACGCCGGCACCCGGCAGAGCGCCGAAGCCGCCATGGCCACGCTGGCCGGCCCGGCCCCGGAGCGCCCGCTGGCCTTCGGGGCCGCGCTGCGGCTCATGAACGCGCTCGTCACGCCCGACAGTCAGCTCATTGTGGTGGTACCGGATGCTGCCGGCCGGGATGGCGACCCCGATCCCGCAGTCGACCCCGACCCCGCGAACCTGGTGGCGGCCGCGCGGGTCTTCGCGGCCGATGTCGTGGCGGTCGTCACCGACGGCCAGGCGCGGGCCTTCGCCGCGGCAGGCTTCGACCTCTTCGCCGGGCGCACCGCGCCGACCGGCGTGCCCACCGCCTACCTGTGCCACGACTTCGTCTGCCTCCTGCCGGTGACCGACCCCGCCGACTGGGACAACGGGGCGGACGGACCCGATGGACCAGACGGAGCGGCGGCCTAGAGGGGCGCGATCCGGGCTCTCGCCGCGCACCCGGCGGAGTCGTACAATAAGTTAGCGCCACCGCGTTCCATCGGCAGTCTCGTACCCGTTTCCTCTGAACCGGGGCAGTGCCGGGCGACACCGGACGCACTCCCTCAAGGCATAGCGCGTGGTTGCCTTCGGGGTCGAGTGAGTCCAGATCTTGAGGAGGACCATGGCAACACTGGACCGTGCAAATGTGCAGCCCGACGCCCACACGAGCGTCGACCCCGCCGATTTTGCCTCAGATCAGCTCATCACCCCCCTCGACGGGGCCGTTCTGCGTGACCCGCATGACCGTGACCCGGCCGACCTCGACCCGGATTCGGCCCTCGCAGCCGGTGTGCCGCCGCTGTCGCTGGGCGGTGACCCCGAGCTGGTGCTCGTGGCACCCTCCGAACGCACCCGACGCTTCGACCGGGAGGACCTCGTCGTACGCAAGGGCGAGATCGCCCTGATCAACGGGCACTTCACCCCGCACGAGTCGATGGTGAAAGACCTGCTCGCGGTGCACGATGCCCTCACGGCGGCCGGCATCGAATTTCTGCTCGTGCGCGGCGACCACAACCGCCCCGTCATCGCCGTGGACCGCAAACGACGCAAGCAGATCACCCGGGTGCTCGCCGCCGCCTTCGCCAACGAGCCCTTCTACGCCAAACCGTTCGACGGCAACCAGACGCTTCCCATTCTGCTGGCCGACGGCGCCCTCACGACGCTGCGCAAGGCATCCGTTTTTCGGGTGTACCGCCCGCGGATCGAACCGATCGGTCGGCTGCGCTACGGAGCCCAGACCGCGTTCCAGCTGGAGCTGTGGCGCTTCGGTGAGGAAGAGATCATCGCGCCGGTCGAGAACGCCCTCATGCGCACCCGGCTGCCACGCTCCGAAGCCCGCGAAACCACCATCGACCTCTACGGTCGCACCTGGCTGACGCTGCAGAACATGTTCGACGACCTGGCCAGTGACGTGTCCTTCGATATCGACCTGGTCTTCTCCTGGGTTGACGGCACCTCGCCGGAGTTCCAGGCCGCCCGCGCGAAGCGCATGCAGGGTGTCGTGGTTGGGGACGGCGATGACTCGGATGCCCGTTTTCGGCAGATCGATGAACTCAAGTACGCGCTGCGCAGCGTGTACATGTTCGCTCCGTGGATTCGGCGCATCTTCATCGCCACGGACTCGCCCGCCCCGATCTGGCTGGCCGACCACCCCCGCGTCACCATCATGCGCAGCGAGGACTTCTTCGCCGATCCCAGCGTGCTGCCCACCCACAACTCCCACGCCGTGGAGAGCCAGCTGCACAATATCCCCGGCCTGGCCGAACATTTCTTGTATTCCAACGACGACATGTTTTTCGGTCGGCCGGTCGGGCCCGAGCTGTTCTTCTCGCCCGGCGGCATCACCAAGTTCGTCGAGGCCGGCACCCGCATCGGTCTCGGCGAGAACGACCCCACCCGCAGCGGCTTCGAGAACGCCGCCCGGGTGAACCGGGCC
>JBBQYN010000435.1:0-1956 GCA_038208655.1 Actinomycetales bacterium | reverse complement strand
TCGTGGGTCGCTGCGCTGGGCTTTTTACTGCGGTTGGGAGGTGGTCGGGGTGAGTGGTGAGGGTGCGGGTCTGGTTGCTCAGACGCCGCGTCGACGTGCGCGGGGGTTGTCGCCGCGCACCCGCCGGGTGGTGGTGCGGGTGAACGACGCGGAGTTCGAGCGGTTGTCGCAGCTGGCTGACGCCGAGGGGCTGTCGGTGGCGAGGTTGATGATCCGGTCCACGTTCAGCGGCGGCACTATCGCCGCGATGAGGTGGCAGCGGGTGCACAACGATGTGCGTGGCCTCATCCGGTTGATGGGCCGCCAGGGCGTTTTGCTGAACCAGCTCACGGCAGCAACGCACGCCACGGGGCAGGCCCCGTTGGAGCTGGAGCCGACGTTGCGGGCTATGCAGCGAGTCATTGCTCGCACTGAGGCGTTAGCCGAGTCGATTGACCCGGACGCATGATCGCCAAGGTGTGCCAACCGGGCACGGACTTGGGTCGCGGGATGAGTTACCTGTTAGGGCCTGGGCAAAACAACGAGCATTCCAATCAGCGCGTCATTGCGAGTACTGGTGCCGAGGTGTTGGACGGGCCGGATTCTTTGTGGTTCCCCGGTGATCACGCGATGATGCACGCGGGAAAGGAATGGCGTTTCAGCGCCAGCCGCGCGTTGGGTCGCGATATGGAATCTGATTGGGCCGAGCAGCACGAATCTTTGTTGGTCGCTGCCGGCGGTCGAGGCCCCAAGAGAAACGGTGACGGGTTACCGGTCGAACCACGAGGGCCGGCGGTCATTGATCGTGGTGGAGAACTGTTGGTGGACGAACCGTGGGAAAGCGGGGCTGAGGTAACCCAGCGACCGCACGTTTTCCACGCGGTCCTTTCTTTGAGCGCGGCCGAGGGCGAACTCAGCGACGAGCAGTGGGGTCGCATGGCCGCTGAGTACATGGACGGGATGGGATTAACGGGGGTAGCTGGTCAGCCGGACGTGGCATGGGCGGCAGTACGCCATGGGCTCTCGACCAACGGGAACGACCACATTCACATCATGGCCAGCAAGGTCAACAGTGCCGGGGTCTGGTGGGATGAAAGTTACTGGAAACTGAAGTCCCGCGCGGCTGCTGATCGCATCGAAGAACGCTACGGGCTACGACCCATTAAAGACTCAACGCAGCAAAAAGCAGGCCCCGAACCCTCCCGTGCTGACTTCCGACGCGCTAACTGGTGGGAGAACTCTCACGAGCCGATCGACTCGTTAACGAAGGTGACGAACGTCGTGCGTTCTAGCGCCGCGAAAGCCAACACTGAAGCACAGTTCATCAAAGACGTCCGCCGGCAAGGGGTGCGTATCCGGCCACGGTTCACCGCCGGTGGCCGCACCGAGGTGACGGGGTATTCGGTGACCGCTGACACAGGTAAAGACGCTGGGTGGAAAGGCGGCGGCCAACTCGGGGTCGACCTGAATCTGACCAACCTGCGCAAGACCTGGGACGACACCCCGGCCAACCGGGCTGAGGCTCTACAACTGTGGACCCGTACCGCCACGGTGCCCCCACGCCAGAAGACACCCGTGAACGTGAACCAGTGGAACACCGTGCAACAACGCCTCGCCGGCCAAGCGGTCGCTCTGGAGAAAGTGGCTGCAGCCGATGGGCAGTGGCGTTCGGCATCCCGTGACGGGGCCGCGGTGTGGGCACTGTTGGCGTTGCAGTCCCATGGCCCAGTGGCGGCCGCGTACTCCGCGGCTGCCCGTGAAATGGCTAGAGCCAGCCAAGACCGCCGGTACCAAGGGAAGGCCACCGCCACGGGAATGCGAGACGCCGCACGACACCTGTCGCTGTTAGCGATGGCCGGGTCCCCATCGAGCGTTCGGGGCACGCTGGCCGTGGTCGAGCAGATGATGCGCATCACCGAAGCCGTGCGAGCCGCGCAAGAAGCACGCGGCGAAAAAATCCGGGCAGAGCGGGTGGCC
>JBBQYN010000434.1:0-1990 GCA_038208655.1 Actinomycetales bacterium | reverse complement strand
CTCGTCGACGGCGATGCCGATCAGCGCGGTGTTGGCGCCGAGCACGTCGGCGGTGCGCGGAAACCGGCCGGCCGGCAGCACGTGCACGAAAGGTTCGTCGGCGTAGGCACTCTCCCACGCCTCGCGCACGGCGGCGGCGGTGGTGCCCGGCACCAGCCGGGCCGTGACGGTCGCGAGGATGCCGCGGGCCATCGGCACGATCACCGGGGTGAACGAGATGGTCGGGTCGACCGCTCCCGCCCAGCGCAGGCTCTGCTGAATCTCGGGAATGTGCCGGTGCGTGCCGCCCACGGCGTAAGGGTTGGCCGAGCCGAGAACCTCGCCGGCAAGGTTGGGCACGGTGAGGGCCTTGCCGGCACCCGAGGGGCCGACGGCCAGCACGGCCACGATGTCCTGGGCTTCGACGACGCCGGCACGGATGCCCGGGGCCACCGCGAGCGCAACGGTGCTGGCATTGCAGCCGGGCGCGGCGATGCGGCGAGCGCCGAGCAGGCGACTGCGCTGCTCCTCATCGCCCACGGGAAGTTCGGGTACCCCATAGGCCCAGGCGCCGAAGTACTCGCCGCCGTAGAACTCTGCCCAGTCGGCTTCGCTCTCGAGGCGGTGGTCGGCGCCGCAGTCCACCACGAGAGTGTCGGGTGAGAGATGAGCGGTGAGTTCCCCGGATTTGCCGTGCGGCAGAGCAACGAAGACCACGTCGTGGCCCTCGAGGGCTTCGGGCGTGGTGTCACTCAGGGTGAGGTGCGCGAGGCTGCGCAGGTGCGGTTGCACGTCGATGAGTCGTTGGCCGGCGTTGCTGTGCGCGGTGACCGTGGTCACCGTGAAATCGGGGTGCCCGGCCAGCAGCCGCAGCAGCTCTCCGCCCGCATAGCCGCTCGCGCCCGCCACTGCCACAGAAAAAGCCATGCATCAAACCTAGCGCGCCACGGTCGGCGGGGGCGCCGGGCCCGCTTACGGGGCCAGCCGCGACGGGCCTGCTCAGAAGCGGTAGTCGAATTCGTCGGGCGGGTTCTCCCACTCCGCGCCCGGGTCGCTCCGGTGCGCGGCATGCGCGGGCGCATCGAGAAAGGCCAGCACGTCGCGGGCGAGGAACGGGCCGCCCTGCACGCTGAGGTGACCCTTGCCGGGCAGCAGGGTGAGCCGGCCGTGCTGCATCCGCTCGGCCGTCTCCCGAAACAGTTCCGCCGGGTACACCGGGTCGCGGTCGCCGCCGATCACGAGCGTCGGCGCAGTGATCTGATCGAGCCGGTCATGCAGGTCCACGTCGTCTTCGGCGAAGAGGGTGATCGCCAGGTCGGGCGACGCCTGCGCGAACAGTCCCCCACCGACCGCCCGGCCCACCTGCGCGAGCAGACTCTTCGCCGCGCTGTTCGTCGTGAACATGGGCAGCAGCGCGGCTGCGGCGTCGTCACGGCGACCCTCCGTGAGGGCTTCGGCTGCGTGCAGTTGGGCCAGCCGACCCTCGTCGCCGAGCCGGTAAGCGGATGCGACCACCACCATCCGTTTCACCGTCTCGGGGTGGTCGATGGCCAGCTGCAACGCCACGGTGCCGCCGGTGGAGAGGCCGAGCACGTCGACCGCGGTGCCGAACCGGTCGTGCAGCGCGGTGGCGTAGTGCCTAGCAAGGTCGGCCATGGTGGTGTCGGATGTCAACCCGGGCTTGCGGTTGATCCAGCACACCTCACGGTCGACGGCGAACGGCCGCAGCTGTTTGCCCTGAGCCTGCCGGGGTCTGCCCACGAGCGGCTCGTGGTTGAGGGTGAGACCGGGCAGAATCACGAGCGGCGGCCCGGACCCCACCCGGAGGTAGCTCAAGCCGCCGGTCAGGGTGCCGAAGTGCTGCGGTATGCGGGTCATCAGAGACTCCTCTCGGTGATCGCTGCCGAGAGTACTCCCGCTGGGCCCGCGGGCACAGGCCTGCCGGGCCGATCGCGTCGCGAAGCATCCCTACGGATGCTGCGGGACCCTCGCGAGGCATCCGCAGGCGTCC
>JBBQYN010000433.1:0-1995 GCA_038208655.1 Actinomycetales bacterium | reverse complement strand
AACGCAGGCAGTGTGCTCATTAATGCGGGCAGTCGAACCGAGAACGAGACGGGCCTCGCTAGCCTCGAAATTTCATGGGTCTCGTGGATCGTGTCGCGTGGCCTTTGTTGGGGCCTCTGCCCGGTGATTGTGTCAGGTGGGTAGGACAGTTCGCCGAGTGTCGTCTCGGTGTCGCCGGTTCCGGTCGGCTGGGGTCCTCGGGTTGGTGGGTGGGCATGTGCTGCCCGGGTCAGCCAGGTGCGGTGCAGTGGATGCGGGGGGTCTCAGCGAGCACGCGTAGACGACTGATGGCGAGGTCTACGAGGTGTGCCCAGGGCGCTTTCTCAGCGATGCGGAGCCGGGTGGCTCGTCCGCTGGTCGCGAGGGTGGCGGGCACGGTGAAGAGCCGCATCCGCAGTCGTTTGGGTTCCCAGCGCCGTGCTTCGGTGTCGTGCAGGCCAAGCATCTGCATCCAGGCGACGATGTCGCCGGCCAGGGCGATGATCGCGCACCAGATCTGATTCTGGTCGAAGTCGTGCAGCGGCAACGCGCGCAGCCCGGTGTCTTTGGTGTTGCGGATCCGGTCCTCGCAGCGTGCGCGGCGGCGGTGGCGCAGTTCGAGGTCGGCCAGTTGGCCCCGGCTGGTGTTGGTCACGAACGCGGTCACTCGGAGCCCGTCGACGTCGGTGATGCGGAGCTGTGCACCTGGGTGGGGGCGTTCTTTGCGGGCGATGACGCGCATCCCCGCAGGCCACCCGGTGAGGTTCAGGAGTCCGGTGAGTTCGGCGACCCAGGCGCCGTCACGGATGTCGCCGGCGGCGTTGTAGGCCGGTGCCCACACCTCGCTGGGGATGAGTTCGAGTAGGTCAGCGGTGTTGGTCGGTAGGGAGAAGCCGACCGAGTAAGACACGCGTTGGGCAGCGAGGTAGTCCAGGAACGCATGTGTTGCACCGGCGCCGTCGGTGCGGACCAGAACCCGCTTCCCGGGCCGGACCCCGGGGCGGTGTCGGGGTAGCTGGGCCAGGGCCTGCTTAGTCACGGTGATGTGATCAGCAGCAGTGTTCGACCCGGCGTTCCCGGTCCGGAGCCGGATCGCGAGCGGGTCACCGGTGCCGCCGGTGCCGCCGGTGCCGCCGGTGCCGCCGGTGCCGCCGGTGCCGCCGGTGCCGCCGGTGCCGCCGGTGCCGCCGGTGACAGGGTCGGTGCCGTGGTCGAGGAACGCGCACAGCGGGTGGAACCCGTAGCCCTTCTTCCACGTCCGCGCCGCGGACTCTTTGTCGGAATGCGCGGTGATGAGGGTGGCGTCGAGATCGATGACCACCGGGTTCTTGGCGTCGACACCGTGGTCGGGAGCGTGCTCGCCGGCCATCGCCCAGGCCCGTGAGCGTGCCTTCGCACGGGCACCGTCGATCATCTTCAACACCGCAGGTGCGTCGGCGGCGAGGGCATCGATCGTGCGCGAGATCGTCGGGTCCGATGCCACCAGCCCGTACAGCGACGGCTCTGCGCGGATCACCGCGACATCGGCGAGACATTCACCGCCCAACGCCAACGTGAGCGCGAGATCGAGGAGGACCTTGGCCGGGTCATGGACCGCGTAGGGCTTGCGCCATGGCTCCAACGCGTCCTTCAGGTCAGCACCCAGGCCGCTCAGCGTCACGGTTTCGGTGAGCGTGACCCCACCAGCTTGTGCGATCGCGGCGACCGGCGCCGTGTCGACCTGGACGCGGGGATAGAAACCCGTATTCTTCTTCACCTGGAAGGTGCTCCTCGAACTGTGACGACATGGACCTACACAATCCCTATCGTCCCAGGTCAGGAGCACTTTTCAGTTCAAAAACACGCCCACTCGGCGCCAATCGGTGTAGGGTCGAGGGCTGGCGCGGTGTGGCAGTACGTGCCGTCCGTTTCCAGCCCCCGCCCGTCAAACCGTGCATGCGGTTCTCCCGCACACGGCTTACCGACGCCGTTCACCGCCGGCATTCGGCGTCACCCGCCAGGCCCGAAACGGCCTGG
>JBBQYN010000432.1:0-2001 GCA_038208655.1 Actinomycetales bacterium | reverse complement strand
TCCGCCCCAGATACCGAACCGCTCGTCGTTGGCGAGGGCGTAATCGAGGCATTCGCTACGCACCTCGCAGGAGGAGCAGATTTTCTTGGCGTCGCGGGTGGAGCCGCCCTTTTCGGGGAAGAACGCCTCGGGGTCGGTCTGCGCGCACAGCGAATCTGTCTGCCAGGCCAGTGTGGCGTCGGGCACGGTGCCGGTGGGCGTGGGCCCGACGGCATCCGGGCGGCGCACGCCGGGAATGCCGAGCTGAACCGGGTCAACGAACCAGTCATCGGGAACTGCGGACTGCGACTCCGAAGGTGTCATATCGCTGTATCTCCCATCGATTCGTGACGCACCGGTTGGGTGCACTCCCTAATTACACCGGTGTAGTTCCCTCGAGTCAAGTCGGGGATAGTAAACCCTCAAGCAAATATGGAGGGTTGCGACTCGCCCAATGAGAAAGACTAGGCCTTTTGGGGGGTATCTGGGGTGATCAGCACTTTTTTTGAGAACGACTCGACACTAGCGCTACAAGACGACTGTAGCCCTACGGAATCTGTGCCGCCTGAACGGCCTGCCACGCGCTGGCGACCATGTCATCGAGGCTGTGCCGCATCGCCCAGCCCAGGTCGCGGGCGGCGAGCTGTCCCGACGCCACGATGCGGTCGGGGTCGCCGGCGCGGCGCGGGCCGATATCGGGCGTGAAATCGATGCCGGTGCCGGCGGCGACGGCGGCCATGATCTCACCGACCGAGACGCCCAGGCCGCTGCCGAGGTTGTACACCGGTTCGATGGCCTCGCCGGCGGCCAGGCGACGGGCGGCGGCCACGTGCGCGAGCGCCAGATCGGCGACATGAATATAGTCGCGCACGCAGGTGCCGTCGGGGGTGTTGTAGTCGGTGCCGTTGATGCGCGGGGTACGGCCGTTCTGCAGGGCGTCGAAGACCAGCGGAAACAGGTTGTGCGGGCTGGTGTCGCGCAGGTCGGGGGCTCCGGAGCCGACCACGTTGAAGTAGCGCAGGGCGGTGTGCTGCAGGCCGGTGGCCACGGCCATGTCGCGCAGCAGCCATTCACCGATCAGTTTGGACTCGCCGTACGGCGATTCCGGTGCCTGTGCGGTGGCCTCGGTGACGAGATCGGTGCGCGGCGTGCCGTAGACGGCGGCGCTGGAGGAGAACACGATGCGGGAGACGTCAGCGGAGCTCATGGCCGCCAGCAGCGTGGCCGTGGCGGTCACGTTCTGTTCGTAAGTGTGCAGCGGGCGTTGCACCGAGACTCCGGCGTACTTGAACCCGGCGACGTGCACGACGCCGGTGATCGGGTACCGGGCAAAGGTGTCCACGAGCAGGCCGCCGTCGAGAATGCTGCCGTGCACGAACGGCACCGACGCGGGCAGAAACTCGCGGTGTCCGCTGGAGAGGTCGTCGACGACGACCACGTCGATGCCCTCCGCCAGAAAAGCCAGCACCACGTGCGAGCCGATGTATCCCGCGCCGCCGGTCACTAACCACGTCATGCTGTTCCCCCGCCCGGGCCGCCCTCTGCGGCCCGCAGCCAGCCTATCCGGCGCGGTCGGGCGGCTACTCGGCGATGACCGCGCCGACCGTGGCCAGAAAGGCCTCGCCGACGCCGGCGAAGGTGAGCGTGCCCTCGTCGGGCGTCACGTAGACACTCTGCCCGCGGCTGAGGCGAACGGATGCTCCCGCCCCGGCCACCAGAAACCCGCCGGCCGTGCACAGCACGATCGCGGGGCCCGCCAGGGTGACCTGGCGCATGGGAACGGCGCTGACGGCATCCGTGGCCGGCACCTGAATGTGCACCAGCTCGAACTCGCTCACACCGGGCCGGTACACCGCGACGCCCGCGCCGGCGGGCTCGGCCGGCACTGCGGCCAGCAGCGGCACCGGGCCGGCCGTGAAGTCCAGCACGGTGAGCAGCTCGTCGATGTCGATGTGTTTGGGGGTGAGGCCGCCCCGCAGCACGTTGTCGGACGCGGCCATCAGTTCCACGCCGAGGCCGCTG
>JBBQYN010000431.1:0-2014 GCA_038208655.1 Actinomycetales bacterium | reverse complement strand
CACGGGTGCTGGTCCAGGCGCCGTCGCTGCGCGCCGCCGACCCGCGTGCCGAGATCCAAATGGATCTGATGTACCGGACCGAGCAGGTGTTGAAGGCGCGGAGAGCGCCGTTCTTCGACCTCTGAGCCCGGATCCACCGTCTCGTGATCGCGTGACCCTCCGGGCCGCTTTTTGATCATGGTGTGGGTGGTGGGCAGGCGGGGCCCGCCGGTCTGTCCGGCTGTTCCACTGTGTTCGTGCGTTGGGGGCCTGTCGGCCGGGTGGTCAGGAGGTCGCGGGCCGGGGCGGGGCGCCCATGGTGAGGTCGAACAGTTGCTGCCAGGCTGGCTGCCACGGCCAGCGTTGGGGCAGGTGCAGGGTCTGCTTGCGGGCCGAGTGCGCGAGCCGGGTCGGGACGTTGATCAGCTGGGCGCGGATCGTGCCGGTGGTCGCGCGGGCGTGCAGGGTCGAGGCCAGGCAGCCCGCGGCGCGGGTGAGGTTGAACGCCATCGCGGCCAGCACGAGCCAGGCGGAGTTCGCGGCAAACGAGCCCGACGGCAGGTGCGCCAAGGGCCCGGCTTTGAAGTCGGCGAACACTTGCTCGACGATCGCGTGCTCACGGTGGGTCTTCTCGGCCTGCACCAGCGTCAGTGGGCTGTCGGTGAACACCGCGTGGTAGCGGTAGGCGGCGAACAACTCCTGCTGCTGGTCGGTCATCGCCTTGGTGGCCTGGCTGCGGACACCGGGGTTCAGCCGCTTGACCCGGCGCACGATCAGCCGGCCGGTGACGTGCTCGCTCTTGCGGCGGCTGGTGAACGCAGTGAACTCGATTTCGGCGATCTCGGCGTCGGAGTTCAGTCGCTGCTCGTCGTGGTCCCAGACCGCGTTCGGGTAGCTGATCGCCGTCCAGGCATCGTCGGGGATGCTGCTGATCGCCTTGCTCACCGTCGGATTCATCCGGGCCGTGACCGAGAACCGGGCGCCTGCCCGGCGGGCAGCGGCGATCACGTCGTGACCGTAGAACGCGCTGTCGGCTCGCAGCACGATCAGGCCCTTGCCGTGCCGGCCGCCGGCGCCGCAGGCCTTGGCGGTGGTCAGCGCATCGGCCACCAGCCGGGCCGCGCCCCGGACGGAGTTGGTGTTGCCGGCCCGCAACCGGGTCGCGGCGATCACCGGCCGGGACAGCGGCGTGGACACCGTCGCCAGCAGCGCGTTGAGGCCCTTGACGCCGGAGTAGCCGAACCCGGCGCCCTGCTTGGCGTAGCCGTGGGTGGCCCGCACCGTGTCGTCCACATCGACGAAGGCGACCTGGTCGGCGCCGGCCAGCAACGGCGTGCCCCCGGCAAGTTCGACCAGCACTCTCGCCGCGACGCTGTCGAGCTGGCGCACAAGACCGAAGCTGAACGTCCGCAGGAACGTTCCCATCGTCGAGGGCGCCCGCACCCCGCCGAACAACCGGTCCATCCCGCCGTGGCGCAGCAGGTCCATGTCATCGATGCAGTCCGCACCGGCGACCATCCCGGCCACCAGCGCCGAGACCTTCACATGCGCGTTCGCCCCACCCTTGGACGGCAACGTCAGCTTGTCGGCGACCCGCTCGGCCAAACCGCAGCGCTGCGCCAGCGCAACCACCGGAGCCAGCCCCGCGCACGACACCAGATTTGGATCGTCGAACACCGCCGACACATCGCCAGACGCATGAGACAGTTGCATCTCCCGGATGCCCTTCTGTTGCAGCCGAATGTGACCTTCGCAAGCCACATTCTCCCTGCACAGCAGGGCATCCGGTCGTTACGACCCGCCCACCATCATCACCGAGACGGTGGATCCGGGTTCAGGCGTGACCCGCAGGAGTTCAATGAGTGGGCAGTTCGACTGGTCACGGGAGTCCGCGGTCAGTACGACTCGGAGTGGGAGGTGATCGGTTCGGTCGATCCGCCCTTCAACCCGGCGGGGCGGCGGTCATGCAGTCTTCCGCCTGAATGAGGAGGCGCACCATGAGCCAGAACGTCGCGCAGAAACTGATCGCAGCCCA
>JBBQYN010000430.1:0-2020 GCA_038208655.1 Actinomycetales bacterium | reverse complement strand
TCGAGGCCGCCGTCTTCGAGGGTGTGCAGCAGCCGGCGCAGGTTCTCCTGCTCGGCGTCGAGGTGCGCGGCCAATCGGCTGGGAGTGACGGCGGATGCCCCAGGCCCGCCGACCGGGGCTGAGGTGGTCGAGAATGAAATCCGCCGCACGCTGCTCCTGCGGCGACAGCTCGCCGTACTCCCAGCGGCAGGTCGGCGTCGTCGAGCACCGGACCCTGCTCGATGTGCACTTCGATCCGTGGCGCAGGGCAGTCGACCCCAGAGCACGGTCGCGGGCGTGGCGGGCAGGTACTGGGCCGACCGGATGGGACCGGTGTTCGGCTGGAGTATCTCGGGGGCTGCCCTGGGGGCCTCCACGGTTGGTGCAGCGGGTCGGGTCGGTGGTTTCAGCCAGAGTATCCCCGGGTGCACCCGGGAATCACCCAGACCGCGCAGTTCAGCAGGTCTCGAGCACGGTACTCATAGCCACGCGATCCTGCAGGGTGACCCCGAGCTCGTAGGCCACGAACACCGGCAGCAGCTCCTGCACATACCAGCACTGCAGGGTGGTGTCGGTGGGCAGGTCGTCCCAGACCACGCGCTGGCCGCTGTCGTGCCGGTCCGAGACGTCGGGGTAGAAGCCGGGCAGCCAGTCACTCGGCAGCGAGTCGCTCTTGGACCCGTTCTCCGAGCCCATCACCGCCAGCAGGTTGATCGGGTCATTGGCGATGGCGGCGCGCTTCTCCGGCGTCCACTGCTGCCCGCCGGTGGCGTACACGGCCTTCAACGGCAGCAGATGGTCGATCTGCACCTCGCTGGAGGTGCTGATCCCGCGGGTGAAGTCGATTGTCTCACCGGTGTACGGGTCAAGCAGGGTGCCCGTCAGCACGGTGCATTCGGTGCCGCGCAGGGAGATGGCGGTGAGGTCGCGGGCCAGCATGTCGTTGCGGGCGTCGCATCCGTTGTTGTCAAAATCGAACGACCAGGCGTTGCCGAAGAGTTCGTCGCGCTGGCCGGCGTAGCTGCCGTCGTCGATCCATTCGGTGTCGGGCAGTGCCGCGAGGGTGGCCAGGTCGGCTGCGGCCTCGTCGCCCGGCTTGGCGGGCATGGCCGGGCTAGGTGTCGCCGATGTCGCGGGTGACGGTGTCGCGGTCGTGTCACCGTCGGGATCGGTGAAGAAACTCACCAGGAACACCACGACGGCCAGTGCGCCCACGGTGACCAGAACGGGGGTGCGGATGCTGCGGGGCAGTCTGGTGCGGGCCATTGTGCGATTCTCCCACGCCCGTCCGTCTACCCCCGGCCGAGTGCCCAGCAGACGAGTGGTCCCCGGCCGCGTGCCCGGCGGCCGTACCGCTCTCCGTCAGCGACGCCCGCATACGATGAGCCTCATGCCTTTCTCCGACGCCCCGATGACGCCCGCGGCAGCGACAGGGGCTGTGGCCGGGGTCGTGCTCGCGGCCGGGGCGGGCAGCCGGTACGGCCAGCCGAAAGCGCTCGTGCGCGGTGACGACGGCACCGGCTGGCTGCTGCGCACTATCAAGACCCTGCAGACCGCCGGCTGTTCCCCGGTGCTCGTGGTGCTGGGTGCCCAGGCGCAGCAGGCCGAGGCCCTGCTGGACGCGGCCGCTCCCCCGCTCGACTCCGTGGTCGTGGTGCGTGCCGACGATTGGGCGGCGGGCCTGTCGGCATCGCTGCGGGCGGCGCTGCACGCGGCAGTGCGGCTGGCTCTACCACCGACCGCCCTGGCCGTGGTACCGGTCGATGTTCCCGATCTGAACCCGGCGACCGTTCGACGCCTGCTGGAGCTGCCCGGATCCGGGAACCCCGCACCACACGTGAGCGCAGACACCCTGCGGCAGGCCGCCTTCGGTGGGCGGCCGGGGCATCCGGTGCTGATTGGCCGCGCGCACTGGGCACCGTTGCTTGCCACGCTCACCGGGGACACGGGGGCGCGTCATTATCTGGCGGCCGCCGCGGCTGAGCGGGTGGAGTGCGCCGATCTATCCACGGGCCGTGACGTTGACGTGCCGCGGTAGCGC
>JBBQYN010000429.1:0-2021 GCA_038208655.1 Actinomycetales bacterium | reverse complement strand
CTCGTCGGCGACGGGGTCGACGGTGGCACTCACCGGCCAGGCCGGGGCCGCGGCGGGCGGCAGGGTCGAGACGATGTCGCGCACGATCTGCAGGGCGTGCTCATCGTTCTCGGCGAGGTGGTCGGTGACGCCAGAGACCCGGGCGTGCAGTTCGCCGCCGCCGAGCTCCTCAGCGGTGACGATCTCGCCGATGGCGGCCTTCACGAGCGGCGGGCCGCCGAGGAAGATGGTGCCCTGGCCGCGCACGATCACGGTCTCATCGCTCATCGCGGGCACGTAAGCGCCGCCGGCGGTGCAGGAGCCCAGCACCGCGGCGAACTGGGGGAGCTTGGCCGCCGACCTCCGGGCCTGGTAGTAGAAGATGCGGCCGAAATGCTCACGGTCGGGAAATACCTCGTCTTGCATCGGTAGGAACGCGCCGCCGGAGTCGACGAGGTAGATGCAGGGCAGTCGGTTCTCGAGGGCGATCTCCTGCGCCCGCAGGTGCTTCTTCACGGTCATCGGGTAATAGGTGCCGCCCTTGACCGTGGCGTCATTGCAGATCACCAGTACGTGTCGGCCGTGCACCAGGCCGATGCCGGCGATGACGCCCGCGCCGGGGCTCTCGTCGCTGTAGAGGCCGGTCGCGGCGAGCGGAGCGATCTCGAGAAAGGGGCTGCCCTCATCGAGCAGGTGGTCGATACGGTCGCGGGGCAGCAGTTTGCCACGGGCGAGGTGGCGTTGCCGGGACTTTTCCGGGCCGCCCCGGGCCGCGGTGGCGAGCCGGGCGTGCAGGTCGGCCACGAGAGCCGCCTGAGCGGTGGCGTTGGCCGTGAAGGCCGTGCTGTGGCGGTCCAGAAGACTCTCGAGTGTCTGCATCGACATTCCCCGTTCGCGTGCCTGACGGCGGTACAGTTAGTGCTTACTAACTCAAATTCAGGTTAGTCAGCATTAACTGAATTGTCCAGACCTGCGCCCCCGCCGGTACCGGATACTCTCGGGTAACGGCGCGTGTCCTGTGCTGCCGAGCTCGACAGGTTGTTTTCACCGCATGACCCGAACGGGAAGGACCACGATGACGACTCTGCGCAGCCGTGCC
The DNA here is from genome assembly GCA_038208655.1 of Actinomycetales bacterium. Lineage (GTDB taxonomy): Bacteria > Actinomycetota > Actinomycetes > Actinomycetales > Microbacteriaceae > Cryobacterium. The sequence continues at coordinate 943 of JBBQYN010000429.1, read as the reverse complement.
AAGGCCAGCCGTCGCACGGCCCTGCTCACGGCCGCAGCACACCTGTTCGCCCGCTCCGGCTTCAACGGGGTGTCGATTGAAGACCTCGGTTCGGCCGTCGGGGTCAGCGGTCCCGCGGTCTACCGGCACTTCAGCAGCAAACCGGCTGTGCTCTCGGCGCTGCTGGTGGGCGCGAGCGAGAACCTCCAGGCCGGCGGTGAACGTGTGATCGACGCGGCGACGGATGCCCCGGCGGCGTTGACCGCGCTCGTCGCCTTCCACGTGGACTTCGCCCTGAGCAACCCCGACGTGATCCGTGTTCAAGACCGCGACCTGGACAGCCTCCCCGAGGCCGACCGCGCCCGGGTACGGTCGTTGCAGCGCAGCTACGTGGAACTGTGGGTACGGGTGCTCGGCGAGATCAACCCGCACGTGGACGTGGCACTGCTGCGCATTCGGGCCCACGCGACGTTCGGCCTGCTCAACTCGACCCCGCATAGCGCCGCGCTGGGCCGCGACCGTGCCGGTGAGCCGGCGGTACCCGAGGCTCAGGTGCGCGGGCTGTTGCAGCAGATGGCGCTCGCGGCCCTCACCCCGCGCTGATCGGCTGCCCGGTCAACCCCGCGACACGGTCTCCGGACCTGGGAGTGCACAGGTTGCACCGTCGAGGAAGTTCTCCCCAGATTGCTTCTCTGACCCGAGAACACCTCGCCGTTTCGATAAAATTGGGGCATGTCACAGACAATCCCGTCGGGCACTCGAAGCCCCGACCTCACCCCGGTTGACCGGCTCCGCGACGCGGCCGAGCACCTCACTGAGGCATTGCACGCGGTGAACATCCCGCTGCTCGATGATGCCGATGCCATCGACACGATGATGATCTTGGAAAAGGTCGGTCGTGCGATCGACGCCGGCCGGGTGGCGTCCACGACGGATGTCGGTCAGCGTGCCGAACGTGGCTCTG
>JBBQYN010000428.1:0-2029 GCA_038208655.1 Actinomycetales bacterium | reverse complement strand
AGTCGATCTGGTCGGTGGTCAGCTCGCCCCTGTCACGCTTGGTGTGGATGAGGACGACGGCGTCGAAGGGCTCAAGGCTGGTGCTCATGCTGGGGCTCCTGAATCTGCGGGGTTTGCCGAGGCGCGATATTCGGCGAGCTGCCGCGGCCCGAAAGCGTCGGGCAGCACCTCGTCGATCGTGCGGGTTCCCGACACGGTCTGCAGAAGCATGCCGCTTGCGGAGTGTTCGTAGAGCAGTTGGCGACAGCGTCCGCAGGGCATGAGCGTGTTGCCGTTGCCGTCCACGCAGCTGAACGCGACGAGCCGGCCCCCGCCGGTCATGTGCAGTCTCGAGACCAGGGCGCATTCGGCGCACAGGGTGAGGCCGTACGACGCGTTCTCCACGTTGCATCCGCTGATCACCCGCCCGTCATCCACCAGGGCCGCTGCCCCCACCGGAAACCGGGAGTATGGCACGTAGGCGTGGCGCATGGCCTCGGTCGCCGCCTCCCGCAGCGCGGCCCAGTCGGGCGTCGGCGCGGTCATGATTTGATGTACGCCTTGCCGGATGCGGCCGGTGGCCTCGACTTGCCCACCAGGCCCGCCACGGCGAAGATCGTCACGAGGTACGGGAGCATGAGCATGAACTCGCTCGGCACGGGCGACCCGATGATGCTCAGAACGCTCTGCAGGTTGCTCGCGAAACCGAACAACAGCGCGGCGAGGGTGGCCCGAATCGGGTCCCACCGGCCGAAGATCACCGCGGCGAGGGCAATGAAGCCGGCGCCGGCCGTCATCTCTTTGCCGAAGGCACCCACCGAGCCGAGCGTGAAGTACGCGCCGCCGAGACCCACAATCGCGCCGGCGAGCGACACGTTCAGAAAACGGGTGCGCGCCACGTTGATGCCGACCGTGTCGGCGGCCTGCGGATGCTCGCCCACGGCCCGCAGACGCAGGCCCCACTTGGTGTGGAAGACGGCGAAGTACACCGCAATCACGGCCACATACAGGAGGTACACGATGAGCGTCTGGCGGAACAGAACCGGGCCGATGATCGGGATCTCGCTGAGGAAAGGGATGTGGATGCGGTCGAACTTCGGCGGCTGGTTGAGCGTCGCCGAGTTGGGTGCCAGCAGCTGTGAGTAGAGGAAACCGGTGAAACCGATGACGAGCACGTTGAGCACCACACCGACGATGACCTGGTCGACGAAGTACTTGATTGAGAACGCGGCCAGCACAAAGGACACGGCCATTCCGGCGACCATGGCGGCGAGCAGACCGAGCAGGGGCTGGTTGGTCACCGAGGCGACGAGCGCGGAGGTGAACGCTCCGGCGAGCAGCTGGCCCTCGATGGCGATGTTGACGACGCCGACCCTCTCGGAGATGACCCCGCCGAGCGCACCGAAGATCAGCGGAACGGCCAGGCTGATCGAGCCGAAGAGCAGCCCGGGGATGGGGATGGTGCTCCCCGCCGAGGCCCAGGCCAGAAACCCGACGAGCAGCAGAACGGCAAACACGCTGACCAGCCACACGGGCACCCGGGAGCGCTGGTACACGAGCCAGCTGCTCACGATCGTGATCGCGAGCAGCAACACGGTGATGACCACGCCGGTCGCGCGGGTGGGAAGTTCCACCGCGGGCAGCTGGATGAGGTCGGAGCCGGTGGACAGGCGCATGGTGCTGATACCGTCCCGGCCGAAGACCACGAGCAGCAGGAGGCCGATCAGTGTGAAGACGCCGAGCGCGATGGGCGCCTTCCAGTTGCGAATTGCTCCGGCGGCGGGTCCACGGGCCGGTTCAACGGGCTGGGTGGGATCAATAACGGGGGCGATGGTGCTCACTTGGCCGTCACCTCCTGGGTTACGTTCAGGCGAGGCTTGCGCGTGGCAGCGCCGGGCGTCGGGAGGCGGAAAATGGCCCGCACGAGCGGGGGCGCCGCGATGAAGAGCACGATGAGGGCCTGAACGACAACGATGATGTCAACGGGCACACCCTCGGCGGCCTGCATCGAGAAGCTGCCCGCCTTGAACGCGCCGAACAGGATCCCCGC
>JBBQYN010000427.1:0-2041 GCA_038208655.1 Actinomycetales bacterium | reverse complement strand
CGCCTACGTCACCAGCGACCAGTCCTTCGCCACCCCGTTCGCGCGCGGCTACCGCGTCCTCGAGGAGCTCCCCTACCGGGAGAAGCCGCTGAAGGCCGCCCTCCAGGAGCGCCGCATCGGTCGGTTGACGATCAAGAAGCGCGGCGTGCAGGTGGTGCCGGAGGAGCTGCGCAAGCGGCTCGCCCTGCGCGGGGACAACGAAGCCACCCTGGTGCTGACCCGTGTCGCTGGCCAGGGCACCGCACTCTTGGCCCAGCCCTTCTAGTCGCAACTTCGCCGCTCGACGCCGGCCATGGTGACCGGCAGCCGACCGGGTGCCCGACTCCGGCCGAGCAGGACCTCGACCAGGACCTCCATGGCGCCCGACGTGTCGCCGTACGTCGCGATGCGGTGGGTGCCGCCCTGGCCCTTCGCGCTAGGACTCCTGCGTGGACGCAGCGTGGTGAGGTGACGTCCCACCTCGCGGTACCCCGCGCCGGTCTGGTGACCGCCGTCACGGCCGGGGTGCAGTGCGGCCTCCTCGACCACACATTGCCTACGTGACATCGGATACGGGGTTCCGGGCACCTTTCGCGCGTGCGTACCGCATCGTCGAGAACTGCCGTATCGAGAGAAAGCAGCTGAAGGCCGCCCTGCGAGCGCGGGACATCGGCGTGTTGCCATCAAGAAACGTGGGGTCGAGGTCGTCCCCGAAAAGTTGCGCAAGCGCCTTGACCTCCGAGGTGACAACGCGGCCCACCCTGGTGATGACCAGGTGTTCGGGCCTACCTGGTCGAGCCCTTATGAACTTGGTTGACGGCCGGCGGACTGGACGTCTGCGACCGGTGACCCGCCTCGTGTCAGGAAGGTATGAAGGCCGCGTCGCATTGGCAGATGCCCCCCGGCGGCGTCTCGGTCACCCTGAACACGGACGTCGTAAACGTCTCGAAATCCGTCGAGCAGTCACCGCACGTGTTGGCGAATTTGACTGTGAGACTGGCGCTGAACGGCGTGTTCGCACTGTCGCCGGATCCGCTGAAGTAGAAGAACAACCTCCCCGAGTCCGTGGGTGTGCCTGCCCCGCCAACGGTGATGCAGCCACCGGTGTAATTAAAGGTGACCCCCGGGAACGGGTTGGGCTCGACAATGTTCAGCGTGGCGCTACAGAACGCGATCGAGCGTGGGTCCAGGTTCTCGACCTGGAAAGCGAAGCCGTAGCCCTTGACAGCGTCCTTGCAGCTGCTGCCAGGGAACTTGCACGCCGCCTCAAAGACAAGGCGCGGTCGCACGCGCGACACGGCGAAGGCCGGCGCCTGTGCTGCCACCGCTACGACAGGGACGGACCACGCCATCCCTCGGGTGACGGTACGTCGCGAAAAGTGAGTCCCCACGGACTCCTGGTTGCGCGTCTGCGCGTCGTGCTTGGTCATGGCAGGTTCCCCACTTCGATGGATGTGCTGCCAGTCCCCAAAACCAGCAGTCCACGTTCAGGGCCAAGCATCCACCATCGAAAAGGCCGTTTAGCCCCCTGGGGCGAGGTGCGGTGGTATGTGCGGGAAGCCTTGATACAACCTAGATGTATCTCAAGGGATTCGGCGCCGACCTGACCAGACATTGAGTGTCCGATACCCCCTAAAGGGCGAAGCGGAGCAGGGCCGGCCAGGCTGGATGTGCCCTCTAGCAGCCCTCACGCGCCACGCCGGGCACACGGACCGGGAGTCTTCCCGGAGCGGTCGTCTCGCCGAGCAGGACCTCGACCAGGACATCCATCGCGCCGGAGGTGTCGCCGTAGGTCGCGATCCGCGTGGGAGCGGTGACCCGGCCCAGCACCCACGGGCTGTCGGTGGCGACGGCCACCGTTCCGTCGACGGGGGCGTCCCGGAAGCCCGTGAATCCCACCTGCGTACCTGCGGCGAGACGTGCGTCCTCACGGGCGCTCCACGCATCGAGCCGCCGCTCCCGGCGGGCCTCACTCTGGCCCCACGCGATGACGCGCTTGCGGAACGCCATCTTCGGTTCGCGCTTCTTGCGCACCGGGCGTGGCCGCGCATCGGTCAGCTCG
>JBBQYN010000426.1:0-2054 GCA_038208655.1 Actinomycetales bacterium | reverse complement strand
GCGCAGCAGGATCACGTTGAGGCCGAGCACGGCGGCGAACGGCGGCAGCGCGATGGGGGAGAGCAGCAACAGGCTGACCAGCCGTGGCCAGGGCACGGCACCGAACGTCAGAGCCCGGGCGGCCATTGCTCCGAGCGGGGTGGCGATGGCCGCCACGAGCAGGCTCAGCGTGAGGGAGGCCCTGAGCGCGGGCCACGCTCCCTGGGCGAGGGCGCTGCTGAGGCCGGCCGTGCCCCACTGGGTGGGCAGCAGCGCCGGAAACGACCACTGGTCGGCGACGGCCCACAGCAGCAGCGGTGCGAACGGCAGCACGAACCAGAGCGCGATGAGCGCCGTGCCGAGCCGGCGGCCGAGACGGCCCGGCCCCTGGGAGCGGGTGAGCGTGCTGCCTGATTCACCGGGCAGCTCGATGCGAGTGGCCGTCACCGCCACACCGCCGTTTTGCGCAGCGCCCAGAAGCACAGGCCCACCACCAGGAACGACACGGCGGCGGTGAGCACGGCCGTGGCGGCGGCTTCGGGCCGGGAGGTGAGGGTGACGGAGGTGAACAGCCGCAACGCCATCACGGCCAGCGGCTCCGGGTAGGTGCGGCCCAGCAGCCAGGCCACTTCGTAGGATCCCAGCGTGTAGACGAACGCGATCGTCGACGAGATAGCCAGCGCCGGCAGGGCCAGCGGCAGCATCACGAAACGAAACCGGTTCCAGCGCCCCGCGCCCAGCAGCGCGGCGGTCTCGTCGAAGCGGGCGACCCGGGTGATCAGGGTGCCGGCCACGACGAGGCCGATGAACGCGGATTCCTTCCAGGCGTACTCGGCCACCACGGCAACCCACCACGGTCCGCCCACAAGCGACGGCCAAAGCGTGGCCGGCACCCCGAACAGGCGGGCAAACAGCCCGGAATCGGCCAGCAGCAGACCGATGGCCGCCGCCCCGATCAGGTGCGGGATGGTGACCGTCGCGGCGCTGGCAGCGGCGACGAGGCGTCCACCCCAGCGTCCACCCACGATCAGCAGCGCTGCTCCCATCCCCACGATTGCGGCGATCACGGTGGCGGACGATGCGATCGCCAGGGACAGCCCGAGCGCACGCAGCAGGTCGCCGGCCTGGTCGGTGTACGCATCAACGCTCAGCCGCACCGGACCGACCAGCGGCATCAGGCCCAGGCTCTGCAGCGCCGCCGTGACCAGGCCGCCGACGACCACGAACGCCGCCAGGGCGACGGCGGGCAGCACGAGCAGGGCACTGCGCAGGCGTCGGCCCGTGATCTGTCTCATGTCGTCGTGGGTGTCTCTGCGGTTCAGCTGGTCTGGCGTTCGGGTGGGCGCGATGGTCACTCCCCGGTGAGCACGCTCGTGCGCCAGCCCTCGTCGAGGGCGGGAACCCAGGCCGCACCGAGCTCACGGTGGGCGTTCTGTGAGAGCACGTCGTAGGGCGGCACCACCGTGGAGGTGGGCAGCGCGCCGAAGCGGGCGCGGTCATCCGCTCCCAGGGCGTCAGGGTCAAGTACGGTGAACTGGCCCCAGATGGCGGGGTCGGCCTTGGCGAGCTGCTGCTCGGCCGACAGCGCCACGTTGGCCACGACCATGGCTCCGGCAGCGGATGCGGAGTTGGCCGGCAGAGCCAGAAAACTCGCGTTCCCCACGGTGCCCTCATCGAGGGTGAGCACCCGGGTTCCGGCGGGGTAGGTGCCGCCCTCGACGAGGTCGGTCAGGGTGGCCGGGCCGTACGTCATGGTGAGGTCGATCTGCCCGTCGGCGAAGAGCTGGTTGAGTTCCTGTTCGGTGGCCGGGTAGGTGTCGCCGCCGCGCCACAGCGACGGCGCCAGGGCGTTCAGCCGGTCGAACAGGGCCGGGGTCAACTGGTCGTACGCCGCCTGGTCGAACACGGCGGGCACGTTCTCGGCGCCGCCGGAGACGCTGTAGAGCACCTCGCGGGTGAAGACCGAGCCGGTGAAGTCCGGCGGTGCCGGGTAGGTGAACCGGCCCGGGTTCGCTTCCGCCCAGGCCAAAACCCCCGCGAGCGTGGTCGGCGGGTCGGCGATCAGGTCCGAGTTG
>JBBQYN010000425.1:0-2062 GCA_038208655.1 Actinomycetales bacterium | reverse complement strand
GCCACCGCGTCCGGGGCCGGGACCAGAGACCTGGTGGTCTACTCCCAGAATGTCTATGTCGGCGCCAATGTCGACGCCGTTCTCGGGTCTGTGCCCGAAGACCTGCAGGCAAATCTCTTCACGGCGCTGGAGACGTTCGCGGCCACCAACTGGCCGGAACGGGCAGCGACCATCGCCCGCTTCGTGGCGGAGCATCGACCCGATGTGATCGCGCTGAATGAGGTCAGCACGGTCACGGTGAGCGGACTGGCACCCTTCTTCCCCGACACCCGCGTCGAGTTCCTTCCAATCTTCGAGGCGGCGCTCGCCGCTCGAGGGCTGCACTACGTCGTCGCGGGGCAGGTGGCAAATGTCGATGCCAACTTGTCACTGGGTGGTCCCAGCATTCGCCTGCAGGACTTCGATGTCGTGCTCACGCGGCGGGGCATCGGAGTGAGCAACGTGAGCACGGGCAACTTCGCGGCACACGTCCCTGTGGTGCTCCCGGCGGGGAGCATCGATCTAATCCGCGGCTGGGTCATGGCCGACCTGACCGAGGGTGGTCGCACTGTCCGATTCGTGGCGAGTCACCTTGAGCCGCAGGAGACCTCGCTGCCGCTGCAATTAGCGCAGTCGGGCGAATTGATCAGCCGGCTGGCGAGTTCCCCGTTTCCGGTGGTCATCGGCGGGGATCTCAACAGCGATCCACTGGACGCAGCGCCTGTCACATCGTACAAGCAGTTCCTCGCGGCAGGGTTTGAGGATGCCTGGTTGGCGAGAGTCGGGAATCCACACGCAACCGGCTTTACCTGTTGCGAGTCGGCACCCGATCTCCGGAATGGTTCCTCCGATCTCTTCAAGCGCATCGACCTGATCCTGGTCCGCGCTGAGGGGCGGGGAGGGAACTCGACTGTCCGGCCGGTCAGCATGACCGTGGTCGGCGGTGAGTTGGCCGAGCGCACGGTGAGCGGAATGTGGCCCTCGGACCATGGCGGTGTCATCGCAACGCTGCAGTGGAAGAAGTTGGCCGGGAAGTGAGCTCTGGTCGACCGCGGGCACGCATCTGCGATAACAGCCGGAAGGCGTCCTCCGTGCCCCTGTCGGGGCGCCCCCGCCCGCCACCGCGAGCGTCACCTCCTCGTCATCATGCATCGGCGCCAAAAATTTGCCGTTAATCGTCCGCCCAGTACGTACTCTTCTCATCACACGGGACCATATCATGACACGTCTACTCCTGCTGTCCGCGCTCGCCCTGACCGGAGCCTGTGCTGGAGATCATCCGACCAGTCCGTTGCTCCTCGCCAACCAAACCGCGGCCGCGCCATCGCGTCCCGCCGGGGGAAGTTGCACCACCACCGTGTCGGTCGATATCTCCGCCCCGCCGCTGACGCTCGACATCACGGGGGTGTGCAACCTCAAACACCTCGGCAGGACCACCATGACCGCCCGGCAGACCGTGGACCTCACCAACGGCCAGTTCGTAAATACGACGACCTATCGGGCCGCGAACGGCGACCTGTTGCTGGCCACCTTCAGCGGCCAGTTAACGTCGCCTCCCGGCGCCGAGGTTGCCTTCGCCGGCGTCGAGACATATGTCGGCGGCACCGGGCGCTTCGCCGGCGCGACTGGTTCGAGTCAGGCTTCCGGAACCGCCACCGTGCCGGGGCTCACGGGAACCGGCCAGTACACTTCGCAAGGTTCGATCAGCTTCTGATCCTGCAGCTCGACGAAGGAGACCCCGGGGGAGGCCCTCGGGGTTTGGGCTGGACAGGGTCGCACCCTTGACCGTGGGGGAAACTGGCATGCCAACGAAACGCCTCTGTCATTCCCCTCCACGGCTTGCGGCGATCGCCGGAGTTGGACTTCTGCATGTAGCGATCTACTACGTGGTCACCCGGCTCACCCTCCTGCGCCCTCAGTCGACCTTCATAGCACCCCGCCTCGCGCTCGACGACTGGATCCCTCACTTGGCGTGGACCTGGCCCGCCTACTGGTTGCCGTACCTGCTGATCCCTGTCGTCGCCGGCGGTGTCCTGACCCGGCTCGATGCGCGCCGATTTCGGCGTCTGGTGGTCGCCTGGTC
>JBBQYN010000424.1:0-2085 GCA_038208655.1 Actinomycetales bacterium | reverse complement strand
GTTTTCCGGCCCGGCTCACGCTGGTCGACCTGGTCGCCGCGACCGATGACGCCACCGCCGCGCTGTGGCGGTTCCTCATCGAGATGGACCTCGTCACCGAGATCGACGCCGCCGGCCGCAGCGTGAGCGAGGCGCTGCCATGGCTGATCACCGACCGTCGCGCCGTCACCAAGGTCGATGAGAGCGACCACCTCTGGCTGCGCCTGCTCGACGTGCCGGCCGCCCTCGAAGCCCGCCGGTACGCCGCCGCCGACACCCTGCGCTTCGACGTGTCCGACGACCTCGGCTTCGCCCAGGGCCGTTTCGACCTCACCGTGACAGCGGATGGCGCGGCGCACGCGACCCGGGTGGCCAGCGCCGCCGACTCCCCCACCGACACTGCTATACCCGTCGACCCCGGAGCCGACCTCGCCGACAGCGCCACGGGCCCGGCGCACCTCGCCGTCACCGTGGCCGACCTCGGCGCGCTCTACCTCGGCGGCGTCAGCGCCCTCGACCTGGTGCGCGCGGGCCGGGCGCACCAGCTCACGCCCGGCGCAGCCCTGCGCGTGGACGCCGTGCTGCGCACCCCGACACCGCCGTTTCTCAGCACCGGTTTCTAGGCGGCCTCGCGATGACCGGCCCGGCCCGGGCGGGCGAGCAGGCGGACCGGAACGGCCCGGCGGACCAGCGCGGCCCGGCGGACCCGCGCGGCCCGGCCGGCCCGCACGTCTACGGCGCCACCGTCGACGACCAGACACGCTGCGTGCACTACGCGACCCCGGCCGACGTCGTGGCCATCCAATTTCACTGCTGCCGGCGGTTTTACCCCTGCTTCCAGTGCCATGCCACCGCCGAGACGCACCCGGCCACGCTGTGGCCCGCAGCCGATTTCGCCCAGCCGGCGATCCTCTGCGGGGTCTGCCGCACCCGCATGAGCATCAGCCAATACCGCGATGTGCATGCCTGCCCGCACTGCGCGGCCCCCTTCAACGACGGCTGCCGCCTGCACGCCCACCTCTACTTCGCCGCCTGATTCCACACCCGTCCGTCACGGAGTAGATCACGACGCAGATCACGGAGTACATTGGCCGCGACACGGGCGCCCGCCCGTGAGTTCCGAGGTGCTGGAGCATGATCGTCGACCTCACCGTGGAAATACCGCGCGGCAGCCGCAACGTGTATTCCGTCGACCCCGAGACCGGCCGGGTGCGGCTGGAGCGCCTGCTGCTCACCGACATGGTCTACCCGGCCGACTGCGGATACTTGGACGGCACTCTCTCCCCCAACGGCGAACCCGTCAACGCACTGGTGCTGTTGGAAGAACCCACGTTCCCCGGCGTGAGTGTGACGGTGCGGCCGGTCGGCGTCTGTCGCCTGTCCCGAGCCCACGGCGACGACGTGAAGATCATCACCGTTCCGGCGCAGGACCCGCGCTGGTCGGCAACGCGTGAGATAACGGATGTCGCCGCGCACACCCTGCACGCCGTGCAGCATTTCTACCAGCACGTCACCGACGTCACCGGCGTCACCGGCGTCACCGACCTCAGCTCAGACGAAGCCGTCTCCGTCGGCGGGTTCGGCTCCCGCACCGAGGCGGAACGGCTGGTCATGGCGGCCCTGCACGCGTTCCGGTCGCACGATACCTACGAGAGTTAGCGCGGCGTCAGAGGCAGGGCAGCGTTGCCGCGAGCGCGTCCAAGGTTCCGGGCACCAGCCGGTAATACGACCAGGTGCCGCGCTTGGCGCGGGTGAGGTAGCCGGCGTCCACGAGCACCTTAAGGTGGTGCGAGATGGTCGGCTGCGACAGTGTGAGCACGTCGGTCAGGTCGCAGACGCAGGCCTCCGCGCTGTCCTGGGCTCCCACGATCGAGAGAATGCGCAGCCGGGCCGGGTCCGCGAGGGCCTTCAGTGATCGGGCCAGGGCGTCCGCGGCGTCGGGCGCGATCGAGGCGCGCGTCGGCGCGGAAGCGCAGGCGGCGGCATCCGTCACGTCGGTCAGCACGAGCGGAGGCAGCGGCGAAATCACGGTCATTTCCCCATTGTTGCGCATAGATTGACATTTGTCGATGAACTGATCTAGCGTAGGCATCGACAACGATCGAT
>JBBQYN010000423.1:0-2097 GCA_038208655.1 Actinomycetales bacterium | reverse complement strand
CTGATCCATCGTTCCGCCGACTGAACCGCCGACTGAGCTGACACCGCGTCAGTCCACGGTCGCCACCGGCCGCATGCGCGCCGGTGACAGCTGGTACAACAGGGTCACAGCCGCGAGCGATCCGGCGCAGAGAATGCCCGCAAGAACGACGATCTGGAAGCGGCCGGCTTCCAGCGGCGAGGCCCCGCCGAAGATCGCGCCCACGAACGCCCCGGGCAGGGTCACCAGCCCGGTGGTTTTGGTCTGATCCGTCGCGGGAATCATGGCGAAGTACACTGCTCGGCGGGCTAGCTCTCGAGTGGCTTCCCGGGGGCGGGCCCCGAGGGCCAGCCAGCCCTCCACCTCGTCCCACCGTTCGGCGAGGGCTTCCCGAAACCGGCGACCGCTAAGGGTGGCGATGGACATGGCATTGCCGACCACGATCCCGCCGATGGCCAGAACGTAGCGCGGTGAGAACTCGATGGCGCCCGTTCCGAAGACGATGGTGAGCGTGACGGCCACGCCCAGGCCCAGGGCGCCGGTCACGGACATGACGGTGCGCCCGGTGGTGCCGAGGCGGCGGGTCACAGTCGCGACGGCGGCGACGAACATCACCACCAGGGCCACGGCCACCCAGAACGGGTCGGTGATGATGCCGCTGAGCACCAGACTGATGGCGAGCAGTTGCAGGGTTCCCCGCAGCAGGCCGAGGGCGGGCGACCAGGGGCGGCTGGTGCGATACCCGCGCAGCACGAGGCCGGTGATAAGGGTGAGCGCACTGACCCCGATCAGGGTGGGCCAGAGCTCGGACACAGTCACTCACTGAGTTTATCCGCTGACCGCACTTACTCAGGCCGCTGTGATTCAGTAGAATCTCAGTGCGAAGTGGCCAGTTGTGGCACACTGTCGAAATCGCATCGCAGGGAGACCCGTGCCAGAGACGTTCCTCAACATAGATCCGCAGTTGGCGACACCGCCGTTCGAGCAGGTACGTCGACAGATTCTCGATGCCGTGCGGGCCGGCCGGTTGGAGCCGGGCACTCGGCTTCCCACGGTGCGTGGTCTGGCCGACAACGTCGGCCTCGCCACGAACACGGTCGCGCGCGCCTATCGAGAGCTCGAGCGCGACGGAGTCATCGAAACGCACGGCCGGTCGGGATCATTCATCGCCGCAAACGGCGACACCGCACTGCACCAGGCCACGCTGGCCGCGACCGCGTTCGCCGTGCGTATCCATGAACTGGGCGTGGGACCCGAGGAAGCCCTCGACCTGGCGACCCGGGCGTTGCAACGGCACGCCCTCACCTGACTTTCCGCAAACGGATGCCCCGCGCACGCACTCGGTCTCAGCGCACGACCGAGGGGGACCAGGCGTGCTCGATATAGAGCGTCGCGGGGCCGGAACCATCGCTGGGAGCTGACCAGACATCCGTGTCGCCGGGGGAATCGGCGCGTTCCAGCCCGTACAGCACCGTGTCGTCGTCAAGCCATTCCACCTGATCGTCCACGTTCCGGGATTCGGGCAGCACCACCTCGTCGTTGGTGGCAAGGTCGACCACGGCAACGGTCCAGGTCGTGACCGGAGCGGTCGAGACGACCTTCTTGTAGGCGAGGTGCCTGCCATCCGGCGACACCGACGGGCATTCCACCGCGTCCCGCACGGCGGTGAGCGTGCGAGCCGCACTGTCGCCGCGCACCAACCAGGTGCGGCCGCCGGATGCCGCCGTGGCGTAGAACACGTTGGGATCCTGCGTGAACGTGACCCCCCAGATGTTTCGGTCGGCCGCGGTGACTGCCTCGCCATCGACCGAGAGCGCGAATCCTTCGAGGGTGCCGGAATCAGCGCCGCCGATCTGCGAGATCTGGGTGCCGATGGTGAAGCCGCCAGTCCCGTAGGAATGCCCGGTGATGAACGCGCTGAACGCGACCTGGCGCGCATCCGCGCTGATACGGGTGCGGCTGGGCACTCCGGGCAGCGGCCAGGTGTGCTGCACGCCGCCGGCGGCGTCGAGCAGATCCGCCGAGAACGTCGTCACCACGCCACGGTCGATGCGCAAGCACATCAGGTACTGCTGGGTGGAATACACCCGATCACAGGCCTCATCGCTGACCGTGCGC
>JBBQYN010000422.1:0-2099 GCA_038208655.1 Actinomycetales bacterium | reverse complement strand
GGGTGGACCGGTCTCGCCAATTCTCAATGAAGAGAACGGCCAGCACCACTGCACCGAGTGCACCGAAGGTGACAATGAGTTCCCGGAAGGGATATCTCGAGCCGCGATTGCGCCGCGACCCGTGCCTAGTTGCGGCCTCAGCAAGGGGTGGCGTGTCGTTGTCATGCTTGTCCTCTTGGGGCATCAGCGAGCCGTCCAGGTGGTTCCGCCGTCTGCGCTACGGTGGACTCGCCCAATGCCTTCTTCCCCGACTACAACAATCGCGATGTCCCTGGCGTCGAGCGGGTTGACCGCGGTCACCATCACGGCACCCGCACTCGGAAGTGGGCGGGATTGCCAGCGCTGGCCGCTGTCATCCGAAAAGAACAATCCGGATTGGGTGCCGACGTAGACGATGTCCCGAGCGCTGGCCGCCGCCGAGACGGTCAACGGAGTATCGATGCTGGCCACGGGCTCGAATGTTCGTCCCTTATCGTCACTGCGGAGGATCCCGCTCCCGGGACTCGCCGCATAGAGCCGTCCTTCCGAGGCAGCACTCAAGCTAATGATGTCGCCGGGTAACGCAGTCTGGCTGACTCCTGCCCAACTCACCCCGTTGTCGTCGCTGCTGTAAATGCCGAAACCAACCACATGGACGTACACGGTTGCCGCGTCCCCGGGGGCGGTCGTGAGGCCGTGCAGATCGGACCCGGGCAACTTCGTCTGGAGATCTTCCCAGGTCTGCCCCGCGTCGCCACTTCGAAAAAAAGTATCGTGCCCAGCAGCCAGGACGACATTCCCGCCGGCTCCGGCGAAGCCGATCCCCATCGCGTCGTCGGTCTCACCGGAAAGGTTCGTCTCCGTCCAGCTTCGACCACCATCGTTGCTGCGCAGCACGCCGCCATGGTGCCCGAAGAGAATCAGATTCGCATCCCGAGGACTCACCGCCATCGAATGGAAGTCCGCGGTTCGCAGCGACGAGAGCTCCACTCCGGTGCGAACCGCGCCGGAAGCATCATCGCCACCACGCTGCGAGACCAGGACGACGAATGCCGCGATAGCCAGAGCCACTGAGCCTAACCCGCCAGCAATCCAGGCTTGCGGAAGCCGCCGGCCTGGCACGCCCCGACGGGCGGTGGGCCGTTCCGGCTGTTTGGAGCGCCCGTTCACGACCATCCCTCCGGACGCTGAATCTCACCGGCTGCAACCAAAGGCGCTGCCGCGACATTCCTGTGGAGACACCAACAAAACCCGTCGTGCATTTATCGACACCATCCAGTAACTACTACAAAGCTTGTCGTAGGGCGGGCCGACGTGCAAATCGCGCTCGGAGTCACCGGGAACCACCACAAGCGGGCCATCAAATGCTAGTGCTTAGGTAGGCTGTTGCCGTGGCGATGCAATAGGAGGTAGCGGCCTAAGCTGTGAACAAATGTCATCTTCACAACGATCGTGATCACGCCCACGAGCACTCCGCGTCTGGCGGCGATCACGCCCACGCCTCGGGAATTCGGGGGTTTCTTGGTATCATCTTCCGCTCGCATAGCCACGACTCGGCCGATAGCGTCGATACCGCGCTTGAGGGCTCCGCGGAAGGCATCAGGGCCGTAAAGCTGTCCCTGCTTTGCCTCGGGGCGACGGCCGCTGTGCAGGGGGTCTCGTCCCTCATCAGCGGGTCCGTCGCACTCCTCGCGGACACAATTCATAATTTCGGTGATGCCATTACGGCGGTCCCGCTCTGGATCGCGTTCCCCTTTACGGGTCGGGCAGCCAGCCGGCACTATACCTTCGATTACGGCGAGCGGAGGACCTGGCGGGCATCTTTGTCGTTTTGATGATCGCGGCATCGGCGGTCATAGCCGGGTACGAGTCCATCCGCCGCCTCGTAAATCCA
The DNA here is from genome assembly GCA_038208655.1 of Actinomycetales bacterium. Taxonomy (GTDB): domain Bacteria; phylum Actinomycetota; class Actinomycetes; order Actinomycetales; family Microbacteriaceae; genus Cryobacterium. The sequence goes on along the minus strand of JBBQYN010000422.1, from coordinate 226 downwards.
GCCGAGGTCGATAACCTCGGCTGGGTGGCCGTGGCCGGGTTGCCGCCCATAGTGTGCCCGGCGTTGTTGATGTATCGCTTGTCCGTCCCCGCTGGATCGGTCATACGATTCACGCAGAAGCCCGCGTCACCGTCGACCGCGAGCTGTCGGTTGCCGAAGGGCACCGCATAGCAGAGCACGTGGAGCACGCAATGATCCAGGCGGTTCCGAAGCTCAGCACCGTCAT
>JBBQYN010000421.1:0-2144 GCA_038208655.1 Actinomycetales bacterium | reverse complement strand
CCCACGGTGAACGAGTCCACCGGGAGTTGCACGGGAAAGAGCGGGAACAGCATCCGCAGTCCCACCGCCAGCACGCCGGCGGAAGCGAACAGGGTGACTTCGCCGCGCAGGTTAGGCAGTTCGTGGCGGGCGTGCCGGGCGCCGCGGCGCAGGGCGGTGCGCCAGTTCTGCAGCAGCAGCCCCACCAGCGTCACGCCGAGGCCGGCGAGCAGCACGATGCGGGGAACGGGCGTCTCGGGAAACACCTGATGAGCGGTCAGCACCAGCGCCACGAGCGCCAGCGGAATGCGCACCAGGGCCCAGGTCAGGGCGTAGCCGGTGTACTGCGGCAGTTCGCGGCCCCAGAGTCGCGTCACGTCGAGCAGGCTCAGCAGCACAGCGACCAGAGCGGTGCTCAGTCCGATGAGCAGCAGCACCAGGCTGTTCGAGCCGGGCACGAGCGTCGTGGCGGCGGCGGACGCGGCCCAGAACGGTGACCAGAAGGCCCCGGTGGTGTACGAGCGAGACAGCATCACGGCATCCGCAAAGCGCAGTTTGCCGCCGGCGCGCAGGTGATCGCCGACGATGCCGATGGCGCCGATATTGATCACGGCGCCGAGGGCGTGCGTGGCGATCGCGGTGCGCAGCAGCGCCAGCCGGCCGCGCAGCCGGGTGCGGGTCTGCGCGAAGGTCGGCGTGATCAGGCGCAGAAACGTGACCGCGGTGAGCATGCCGATCAGGTCCTGGTTGACCGCGAACAGGTCGCCGATGTCGACGGATGCCCCGAGCGCGATTCCGCCGAGAAGCGCGGCGACCCCGATCCCCATCAACACCGTCGCGATCACCCGTTGCGTGCGGCTCACCAGGAACAGGCCGACCACGGCGCAGCCGAGGGTGAAGCCGCCGGCCACGAGCGTGGCCGAGGGCGCCACGACGGAAACGCCGACGGAGAGGATGACCCCGGTCAGCAGCAGCGCGTACAGCAGCGTCATGCCGGCCTCCCCCTGTTCCCGTCTCAGTCTGGCCTAGTGCGCGAGCCCCGCCGGCCTCGCCCCGGCCCCGCGCTGACGTGTCGAAAACCTACAGCTGACACGACGGCACCCCGCCCTGGGCTGGTGGCGCCCGGCTGACTGTGACGTGTCGACATTGAAGCGGATGCTGCGGCGCGGGCCCGTCGCCGCAACATCCGTTTCGGCAGGGCCAGCCGCAGGCCCAGGCGCTCGGCAGTCGTGGCCCCGGGACAATGGGCACGACAGCGACGCCAAAGCAGAGGTGCCGGGGCCTCCCCGCTCGAGCACGTGGGTTACCACCCTCACGGGTGGCCTCGCCACAGGTTTGGGAGGCCCCGGCAGAGACACGGTAGACCCGTTACCGTTGGCGCGCGCCCCCGAATTACCGTCGATTTCACGGTTTCCACGGGCCGGGCGCAGGTTGTGTGCCGGGGCGCAGTGTAGAAACTGCGCCCGGGTACGAAACGTGCGCCCGGGCGGGCGCCGCTCGCGCGCCGACCCCGGCGAGGCCCCGGGCAGATACGTATCCGCTATATATAGAGGTACCCCACGACCGCGCGGCCCGCCCGCGCCGAAAGGACGATCGATGCAGATCACCGGAGCCATCCTCACCGAGATCGGTCGGGCGCGCCCGTATGCCGAGTCACGGCCGCTGTCATTCGTCACCCTAGAGCTGGCAGACCCTGGCCCGACCGAGGTGCTCATCCGCGTCGAGGCCGCCGGGCTCTGCCACTCAGACCTATCGGTCGTCGACGGCAACCGGGTACGCCCCGTGCCGATGCTGCTAGGACACGAAGCCGCGGGCATCGTCGTCATCGTCGGCAGCGCGGTGACCGACCTTGCGCCCGGGCAGCACGTGGTCACGGTGTTCCTCCCGCGCTGCGGCGACTGCGCGAACTGCGCAACCAACGGCAAGCTGCCGTGCATTCCGGGCACCGCGGCCAACGCCACCGGCGAGTTGCTCGCGGGCGGCTCACGGCTCTCCCTCGACGGCGAGACCGTGCACCACCACCTGGGCGTCTCCGGTTTCGCCAGCCATGCCGTGCTCGACCGGCGTTCGGTGGTGCCCGTCGGCGCCGACGTTCCCCCGGCGGTCGCCGCGGTGCTCGGCTGCGCGGTGCTCACCGGCGGCGGCGCGGTCATCAACGCGGGTCG
>JBBQYN010000420.1:0-2153 GCA_038208655.1 Actinomycetales bacterium | reverse complement strand
AAGATCCTTTTTAGGGGCAATTCACGTCGTCTCGCGGAAGGTGTGTGTTGCTAGGCGGGCGGGGGCAGCGGGTTGGCGCGGGTGGGCGTGGCGACCTTGTCCACGGCCCGGGCCAGCGCGGCCCGTACCGCGAGCACCCCGGGTCGGCTCGCACTCGAGCGCCGCGCCGCGGAGAACAGCGTGCGGTGCGGTGAATCGGGCAGGTCCAGCAGTCGCAGCGCCGGCGCCTTGCCCGCCCAGACCAGGTCGGGCAGCAGGCCCACGGCATTTCCCGATTCGATGAAACGGATGTGTGCCATCAGATCCGCCGTCTCGAACCGAACATCGGGGTCGAAACCGGCGGCCCGGCACAGCTGCGTGGCCCACATGCGGCTGGCGGTGCCGGCCGGTTCCATCACCCACGGCAACGCCGCCGCATCGGCCAGGGTGCGCACCCGGGGCAGGTCCGGACCGGTCAGGTGCGGGGGAGCGGCGAGCCGCAGGGCATCCGTCGCCAGAATTTCGCGGTCAAGGTCCGGCCAGTGCGCCCGTGTGTACCCGGGGTACTGCTCCGCCAGGACCAGGTCGAAATCCCGTGCGGACACCTCGAACAGGCCACGCTCGGGCTCCCGCTCGGTGACTTCGACCCGCAGGTCGGGATAATCCTCGGCCAGGTACGTCAAGGCCCGGGGAATCACGGCGTGCGCCGCCGACTGGAACACCGCCACCCGTACGGTGCCTGAGACGCTCGTGAGTGACGCGGTGATCTCCGCCTCGGCCCGCTCCAGACGCTCCAACAGGTGCGTGGTGTGCTCCACCAGAATCTCCGCCTGCGGGGTCAGCTGCACGCGGCGGCCGACCTTCTTCAGGAGCACAACGCCCACCTCTTTTTCGAGCAGGGCCAGCTGCTGCGACACCGCTGACGGGCTGTAGGCGAGGGCCTCGGCGACCCCGGCGAGGGTGCCCCGAATCTTCAACTCGCGCAGCAGACGCAGACGACGCACATCCAGCATTGTCACGCCTTTCCCGAAACCCCAGGGACACACCGACGACACCCCGGTGCTGCGTCAGTGAAACAGGCGCACAGGGTCAGATGATCCATCGATAATCCTAATGAATACCGTGCACGAACAATCGCTTTTATTTAACCTATTCGCGACCGCAGACTGGGGTCTAGAGCGACTTCTCCCACGAACGAAAGGCTAGTCTCGTGACCATGACCAACCCGATTTCCCCCCGCGTTCAGCACGACCTTGGCGCGCCGGTTGTGGCCCTGGTGCGTAAGTGGTTGCAGGAGAGTTCCACCTTCCCCACCGACGTTTCGGCTCAGCGCCTGGCCGGCGTTCTGAAAGACCCGAAAGGTCTGGACTTCACGGTCGGCTTCGTCGACGGCGTGATGCGCCCCGAAGACAAGATGGTCGCCGGGTACAACCTGCAGAAGGTCGCCAAACTGGCCCCCGAATTTCTGCCCCCCTACATGCGCGGCGCCATCGGCCTGGGCGGCGTGCTCGGCCCGGTGCTGCCCTGGGTCGTCATCCCCGCCGCCCGTACCGTGCTGCGCCAGATGGTCGGGCACCTCGTCGTGGACGCCACCCCCGACAAGCTCGGCCCCGCGATCACCGCCCTCACCGCCGCCGGCAACCGCCTGAACATCAACCTTCTCGGCGAGGCCGTGCTGGGCGAAGCCGAAGCCGACAGCCGCCTGGCCGGCACCCGAGCGCTGCTCGAACGCCCCGACGTGGACTATGTCTCGATCAAGGTGTCCAACATCGCCAGCCAGCTGTCGATGTGGGCCTTCGACGACGCCGTGAAACGCATCGTGGAACGCCTCACCCCGCTGTTCGAGCTGGCCCTCGCCGCGCAAACCGCCACCACGCCGGCCAAGTTCATCAACCTCGACATGGAGGAATACCGCGACCTCGACCTCACCATCGCGGTGTTCGAAACCATCCTCGACAACCCCAAGCTGCTCGGCCTCGAAGCCGGCATCGTGCTGCAGGCCTACCTGCCCGACGCCCTCAGCGCCCTGCAGGGCATCACCCATTGGGCGCAGAAACGCCGCGCCGCCGGCGGCGCCCCCATCAAGGTGCGCGTTGTCAAGGGCGCCAACCTGCCCATGGAGCAGGTCGACGCCGCCGTGCACGACTGGCCGCTGGCCACCTTCGGTAGCAAGC
>JBBQYN010000419.1:0-2153 GCA_038208655.1 Actinomycetales bacterium | reverse complement strand
TTGCACAACGACGGGTGGAAGGTTAAACGCCTACGCACCGCGGGTGTGGATACCTATTGGCTGATCCCGCCCGAGGCCGCGGACCCGAGCCGCACGCCGATCCGGCTGCAGAGCAAGTCGCCCTTGAAGCTGGGGTCGCCGCTCCGAGTCACCCCACGCTGATCGAGCCACCGCACGCTGATCGAGCCTGTCGATCTTCCCGCTGACCTACGTGAGGCCCCGTCGGCCGGTCAGGCGCGCAGCTCGGCGAGCACCGCGGAGAGCTGGGCGACGGCCCAGTCGAGGTCCTCGTCGCTGACCACGAGCGGCGGCGCCAAGCGGATGGTGGAGCCGTGCGTGTCCTTGGCGAGCACGCCCCGGTCGAGCAGGGCCTCACAGACGACCCGTCCGCTGGCGAGCGCCGGGTCAATGTCGATTCCGGCCCAGAGTCCGGCGCCGCGCACCGCGAGCACACCGTGGCCGATCAGCTCTGTCAGCCCCGCGTGCAGGCGGGCACCGCGTTCCCGGGCGAGCTTCTGGTAGCCACCGGTGGCGAGCATCCGCACCACGGCCAGGCCCACGGCCGCGGCCAGCGGGTTGCCGCCGAAGGTGGAGCCATGCTCGCCGGGGTGCAGCACCCCGAGCACATCCGCGTTGCCGACAACGGCGGACACCGGCACGATCCCGCCGCCGAGGGCCTTGCCCAGCAGGTACAGGTCGGGCACAACGCCCACCAGGTCGCAGGCGAAGGTCGACCCGGTGCGGCCGAGTCCACTCTGAATTTCATCGGCAATGAACAGCACGTGGTGCCGGGTCGTGATCTCCCGCACGACCGGCAGGTACTCGGCAGGCGGCACGACGATGCCTGCCTCACCCTGGATCGGTTCGAGCAGCACGGCAACGGTGTTCTCGTCGATGGCCGCCTCGAGGGCCGCCGCGTCTCCGTAGGGCACGGTGCGGAACCCGGGAGTGAACGGGCCGAAGTCGGCGCGGGCGGTTTCGTCGTCGGAGAAGCTGATGATGGTGGTCGTACGGCCGTGAAAGTTGCCGGCGGCCACGATGATGTTGGCCCGTTCCGGCGCGACTCCCTTCACCCGGTAGCCCCAGGCACGGGCCACCTTCACGCCGCTCTCCACGGCTTCGGCTCCGGTATTCATGGGCAACACCATGTCCTTGCCGGCGAGCGCGGCCAACTCGGTCACGAACGGGCCGAGCTGGTCGTTGTAGAACGCCCGGCTGGTCAGTGTGATGCGACCGAGCTGCGCGCGCGCGGCGTCCAGCAGCACCGGGTTGGAGTGTCCGAAATTCACGGCGGAGTACGCCGCGAGGCAGTCCAGGTAGCGGCGCCCATCGATGTCGGTCACCCAGGCCCCGTCACCGGTCGCCACGACGACCGGCAGCGGGTGGTAGTTGTGGGCGGCGTGTTCGGTTTCGAGGGAAATCAGGGAGGCCTGCCCCGGCGACAGGGCGGCGGTGACGGATGCGGTCATGGTCAGCCCCGCAATTCGAGGGTGCAGCACTTCACGCCGCCGCCGCCGAGCAACAGCTCGGACAGGTCAACGCCGAGGGGGTTGAAGCCGCGGTCCCGCAGCTGCTTCTCGAAGCCGACCGCGCGGGAGGCGATGACCACGTTGTAGCCGTCGGAGTAGGAGTTCAGGCCGAGGACGGCGGCATCCGCTTCGGAGACGATGATCGCGTCGGGGAAGCGTTCGCGGAGCACCGCCAGGCTGGCACTGTCGAAAGCGCTCGGCAGGTAGGCAATCTCCCCGCGGCCCTGCGAGCCTTCACCGGAATCGAGCACGGCGATCGCCGTGTCGAGGTGGTAAAAACTCGGGTTGACCAGGTTCAGGGTGACGACTTCACGCCCCGACAGGGCGCTGAGCTCGGCGTGGCTGTCGGAATCGCTGCGAAATCCGGTTCCGGCCAGAATCACATCGCCGACGAGCAGAAAATCACCCTCACCCTCGTTGGTCTGTACGGGGTCGGCCACGTCGTAGCCGTGCGCCGTGAACCAGGTCATGTAGGCCGGGCCCTCCGGCTGGCGCTGCTCGTGCGTGAATTTGGCCCCGTAGGCGATGTTGTCCACGAGAAAACCACCGTTGGCCGCGTAAACCATGTCGGGGAGCCCGTCGATCGGGTCGATCAGGTGCACCTCGAATCCCAAGTCCACGTAG
>JBBQYN010000418.1:0-2176 GCA_038208655.1 Actinomycetales bacterium | reverse complement strand
GGCAAGCCTGCTGCTCAAGCTCGGCATTCCCAAGATCTGGGCCAAGGCCGTGAGCGACCCGCACGGCGAAATCCTCACCCAGATCGGCGTGCAGCACGTGATCTACCCCGAAAAGGACATGGGCAAGCGGGTGGCGCACCTTGTGCGCGGGTCCATGCAGGATTACATCGAGATCGGCGAGAACTTCGCCCTCGTGAAGACCACCCCGCCGTCCGTCGTGATCGGACGCCCGCTCGCCGAGACCAAGGTGCGAGCCATCTACGGCGTCACCGTGACCGCGTTCCACCGGCCCGATGTGGGCTGGAGCTACACCAACGTCGACACCGTGCTGCTGGATGGCGACGTGATCCTCGTCGCCGGGCAGAGCCAGAAGGTGGAGGCCTTCAGCCTGCTGCGCTGACCCGGGCGCCGGCCGGTGCGCTGACTGCGCTCACTGTGCTGAGCGGATGCGCCGCCCCGCGTCGACCTCCCGCGTCACGGTTGTGTAACGGCTCGAACAAAAACCCCGATCAGGGTGCATTGTCTCAGCGGGCGGCCGGAACTGCGGGATTCGAGGCATCCGCTGCCTAGGTGAAGGGCCAGCTCGAAAAGGCCGGCAACAAAATCACCGAGCAGCCGTTCGATTTTGAGTATTACCAGGAGGTGACGCCGGCCACGCTCAGCCAGGTGAGCCCCAGCGCCACCGAGTATGAGACGGCCACGTTCACGTATTCCGGCAGCAGCGACGTGACCGGGCAGATCGTGCCGGTGACCAACATCATCATTCCCGCCACGGACACCCCGAGCTCCGCGGCCGGATGCGACGTGGCCGATTTCGTACCGGCCTCACTCACCGAGCCGCAGATCGCCCTGATCCAGCGCGGAACCTGCACGTTCGCGGTGAAGGCCGAGAACGTCATCGCTGCCGGCTATGACGCCGTGGTCATTTTCAACGAGGGGAACCCCGGCCGCACCGACCTGCTCACGGGTACCCTCGGCGGCAGCTTCACGGTGCCCGTGGTCGGTCTCAGCTGCGACGACGGCGCTGCCCTGGTCGCGGCGGCGCAGGCCGCGCCGACGACGGTGGCGGTGAGCACCTCGGTGATCGCTGAGACCCGCACCACCAAGAACCTCCTCGCCGAGAACCTCCTCGCCGAGACCAAAAAGGGCAGCGCCGACAAGGTCATCGTCGTGGGCGCGCACCTGGACTCGGTGCTGGAAGGTCCCGGCATCAACGACAACGACAGCGGAACGGCCACGATTCTCGAGACCGCCATTCAGATGGCCAAGGGAAATGTGAACGTGAACGCCCGGCAGAAGGTGCGCTTCGCCTTCTGGGGTGCCGAGGAGCTCGGGCTGCTGGGTTCGGAGCATTACGTGGCATCGGCATCCGATGAGGACCTGGCCAAGATCTACGCCAACCTGAACTTCGACATGCTGGCCTCACCGAACTACGTGCGCTTCGTGTACGACGGTGACGGGTCTGCCGAGGAGGGCGCCCCCGCGGGCCCTCCCGGATCGGCGCAGATCGAGAGCATCTTCACGAGCTACTTCGCTGCCCAGGGCCTGGCCACCGAGCCCACGGCCTTTGACGGACGTTCCGACTATGGGCCCTTCATCGCCGCGGGCATTCCCGCCGGCGGACTCTTCAGCGGTGCGGAAGAGCTGAAGACCCCGGAGCAGGCGGCGATCTTCGGCGGCACGGCCGGAGTCGCGCTCGACGCCTGCTACCACCAGGCCTGCGACACCATCTCGAACGTCAACACGAAGGCGCTCAACGAGTTGGGCGACGGGGCCGTGCACGCGATCATGACCCTTGCCCGCAGCAAGGGCGGCTTCTTCGAGGACGGCAGCCGCATGGCCTCCCGCGAGAGCTCGGCCGTGGCCGACACCACGTTCGAGTACAAGGGCAACCAGCTGGTTCGGTAACCCGCAGTGAACGTCCCCCCGGCGACCGCCTGAACAAGGCGCCGGGGGGATTTTCGTGAGCGGATGCGCCCGCGCGGGCTCGGGCGGGCTCGGGCGGGCCGAACGGGGCCGGGCGGGGCCGGGCGGGGCCGGGCGCGCAGCCCAGGCCGGCACGCCGCAGTGCGCGAACCGCGGCTACGCTCGAAGGGTGAACGCCGCCACCGACTTTCTTGCCGCCGCCGAGCTCGGCACCCGGGTGGTCGTGCGCACCCGCATCCCCGGTGGCCTG
>JBBQYN010000417.1:0-2182 GCA_038208655.1 Actinomycetales bacterium | reverse complement strand
GGCGTACGACGAACGTGCCGACCTGGGTGACTTCGGGTACCCGGAGCAGCCAGGCGAGGCCGAGAAAAACGATCGCGTCGGCCGTCGCGACTGCGGCCACCCACAAAGCCGCGGTCAGTTGAGTGGGCTCTTCCACGGTGGCGTGCAGGCCCCGCGCGAGCACGTAGGCCATACCGGTCGCGCCGATCGTTGGCACCGGCATCCGAGTCAAGAACACGAGAAGTCGGCGGGTGTCCAGCCCGCCGAGAGCGCGTCGCAGTAGAAGGTAGGACAGTGCAGAGCCCGCGGCGTATGAGGCGCCGTACGCAGCCGCCAGCGAGGGGGCCGTCAGTCGATCCTCTGTGACGCCCACCAAGGCAACGGCGACTGCGACGTTCACGCCGGCGATGATGCACTGCACCCAGAAGACCGTCTGGGTGCGTTCCAGGGCGAAGAAGCCCCGCAGCATCAAGTAGTGAACCGTGAAGAACAGGATTCCCGGTCCGAAGAGGGCGATCGTCGGTCCATAGTTTTCGAAGGTCGATCGGGCGGCCCCGAACGAGATGGCGTTAGCGACGTCGGCAGCGATGACGGGAATCAGAAAGGCGAAAGGCACGATCAGCGTCAAGGACGCCCGTAAGGTCCCGGCCACGGAGAGGGCCAACTCAGGAAGGTTCCGGTCGGCCGCGAGCCTAGACAACCGGGGGAGAACCGCTGTCGCAATCGACACCGTCACGATCGAGTGCGGCACCATCACGATCAGGAACGCCGTGGAGTAGACGGAGTATCCCGTAGCCTCTGCCGCCAAACCGACACCACATCCGTCGGTGGCCGACTGAGCGGTACCGCCTGAGGCGAGACGAACCACGATCGTGTAGGCAATCTGATTGACGGCCACCACCAGGATCGTCCATGTCCCGAGTCGAAGAGTGTGACCCAAGCCTGAGTTGCGAAAGTCGAACTGGGGCCGATAGCGGATTCCAGCGCGCCTCAAGTAGGGGAGCAGGATCAGACACTGGACCACGATGCCCAATGTCGACCCAAGGCCCAGCAACAACTCCTGCCCCGGCTCGAAGCCCTCGCACCGTTCGTCGCCTTGTGCGGGCCCGTACACAAGCAGGTACGACGCAAGCACCAATACAGCGACGGCATTGTTGGCGATCGGGGCCCACATCATCGGTCCGAAACGACCGTGAGCGTTGAGGATCTGCCCGACCAGCACGAACATGCCGTAGAAGAACACCTGCGGCAGGCAGTATCGAGCAAAGTCGACGACCGAGGCGCGCTGGGTCGCGAGCTGCGGGTCATCAAAGACGGGATCTAGGAACACGCCCATCACCCAAGGTGCGGCGACCACCAACAAGAGAGTGATGGTGCCGAGGAACAGCGCCGCCAAGGTGATCACTCGGTTGGTGAAAGCCTCGCCACCGTCGGCCTCCGTCTTTATCGCCCGTACCAGTTGCGGGACGAGAACTGCGTTGAAGATGCCCCCAGCCAGCAAGATGTACAGCATGTTGGGGATGGTGTTCGCGATGGAGAACAGGTCGCCGCTCAACAGGTTCCCGAGCGCTGCCGCGAGCAGGAACGCCCTGGCAAAACCGCTGATGCGCGAAAAGAGGGTGCCGGCCGCCATAAGGGCGCTTGAGGCAATGAATCGGTCCTGCTCGACGCCCGGGACCGGGAGCGTCCGACGGCCATTAGGCATGCCGCGCAGCCTCACGAAACAGGCCACGGAACACAAAACCAACTGCCCGACCCCACCGCGCGACCAACCACACCGTGGCGAGACCTCGACGACCGATTGACTAATGCGCTTTCGGCGAGCAGGGGGTGCTCCTAGGTCTGCAGAGAGTGGTCGGAGTTACGGACCGCTCTCTCCGGTGAGGCAAAATTCGATCCACGGTCCTGCGGGTTAGAAGAAGAACGGGCAGGCATCCACGAAAAGGGTGGAAAGGCCCGGCGTCAGCGCGATGATCCCGGGCGCTAGGACCATCGTCAGCAGGGTCACCAGGATGCCTCCGCGGGCCGCTGGTGAGATCGGCTTGACCGGTGCGGTGAGGCGGCGCACACGAGACAACGCAGACCCGCCCGCGCCGAGGGCGCCGGCCGGGTGAGCTCCACCGGCAAGCGCGATCACTGCCTCGGCGAGGTCTCTCCTGTTGTGCCGGCCTGCGGCATCATCGGCGTGCATTTCTACAAGTTC
>JBBQYN010000416.1:0-2214 GCA_038208655.1 Actinomycetales bacterium | reverse complement strand
GAGCGGAAACCGGTCAAGAACACCGGTTAATTCGTTGAGTACACCGTCGATGGTGGTCATGAAAGAAGTCAATCAGCATCCACTGACATTGATGACGTGCGGGGTCGAGACTCGGGCGCATCGAGCAACCGCCGCCATAGTTAGCAGCACTGTGACTCTGTGCGGGTGCGGGGGAACGGGGACCTCCATCGCTGCAAACTGAGCCGCCACGATGACGGAGGCCATAGCCGCGGCCCGCGCAGCCCGCGCGTTCTCGTCACCCTCCGTCGCTCGCGTGCTCGAAGATGTGCAAAAGCGGTCGCGAGCGGCCAGAAGCGCGCTCAACCGAAGCTGAGAAGGCATGGCCCGCACCGTGGCACCGCTGCCAGGATCTACGAAGTCGACCGCTGTCTCCGCGGTACCCACCCGCGAAAACACGACCGCCTCCAGCCGCTCGATCTCCTGCGGAGCGCCTAGCCCGTCGACATTGGAATGCGGGTCTGCCCAGAAATTCGCGGCTTCGTCGGTGTTCACCTGGCCCCAGTGGTCCCTCTCCACCCTGCCGAGACGTCCGCGCTAGGATCGGCGCACCAGTCGGCCTGACCTGCACGTTTGCCCACGAACACGGAACCACCCGATCAGATGGAGTCCGGCGTGAATCTTCGCAGCACCGACGCGTCCACACAGGTCGCGGCGGTCATCGTTGCCAGCGTTTTCACGATCTTCGCGGGCGTCAGCGTGACCCTGGTCGTTGGGCTGGCGGCCGGACCGGCCGTGCTCAACGCACTTGTGCTCGGCGCGGTCGGGGCTGTGGCACGCACCTTCCGCAGCCCCGGCGAAGAGGTCACACCGCCCCGGCCGTGGTGGCGCCTCACTGGGCGCGCAGCCACGGGATACGTCTGGGCGGCCGTTTTTCTGACGCACAGCGCGTCCCTCGGCATCATGGCCGCACACACCGACCAACCCGCAAGCTATGCGGTGACCGCCGTACTCTATGCGGCGCTGGCGGCTCTCTTTCTGCACTCATCGATCCGGCTGAGCCGGCCGGCGACCACACCGGTGGCCGCCGGTTTTTGAGGAACGTCGTGCGCGCTAGATGTCCGTGGCGGTATCGAAACGCAGCAGCACCGGCGCGCGGTCGACGATCGTGCCGAGCTCGGTGGCGCCGTCACCGGCGCGCCAGATCCGGTAGGCGGCATCCGTTTCGAGAGATTCCCAGCGCTCGATGAAGATCACGTGGGCGGGATCGTCCTGATCCACGAGCACCTCCACGCCCAAGCACCCCTCAAAGGCACGGGTCTGCGTGAGAATTTCGCGCATCATGACGGGCGCCGTCGCCACGGCGTCGGCCTGCAGGTGAATATCAAGGGTCACGGTGAGAGACATACGACTCCAAAAATTGTGGTGGGCTTCCAGTCTGCAGCACCGGCCTGAACGGCTGGCCCAGCTGGCCGCTGCGGCCGACTGCACCGGCCCCCTTTTGCGGGGGCCAACGCCGGTGCCATACGCGCGGCAACCCGCCTCGCACGCGGGTTCGTGGCCCGAACCGGGCAACGCCCCATGTGGTCATGCCAGATTGTGAAGGGTCTTGAAAAAGTGGTCCGCGGTCATCATTCTCGGATGCGCCCAGTTCGTGATGGTGCTCGACAGTACCGTCATGAACGTCTCGATCTCCACCGTCGTCGCCGACCTCGACACCAGGGTCGCCGCGATGCAGAGCGCCATCACGTTCTACACGCTCACCATGGCGGCCATGATGCTGCTCGGCGCCAAACTCGGCGACGTGTGGGGCCGCCGCCGGGCCTTCGTGATCGGGTCTATGGTGTAGGCCTGCGGGTCCCTGATCACCGCCCTCAGCCCGAACATCGTGACGCTGTTCCTGGGCTGGTCGGTCATCGAAGGTCTCGGCGCGGTGCTCGTAATTCCCGCCCTCGCCGCCCTCGTCGCCAACAACTATGAAGGCCGCGATCGCGGAACGGCTTTCGCGATCATCGGGGCCATCACCGGCGCTGCCGTGGCCGCTGGCCCTCTGATCGGTGGTTTCGTCTCCACCTATTTCAGTTGGCGTTACGTGTTCCTCGGTGAGGTCGTGGTGATGATTGTCGTGATGCTGCTGGTGCGGCTGGTGCCCGATGCCAGCGCGCCGCAGAGCATCCGTATCGATTTGTGGAGCATCCTGCTCTCGGCCACCGGCCTGGTACTCATCGTTCTGGCGCTGCTGCAGGCGAAAACCTT
>JBBQYN010000415.1:0-2222 GCA_038208655.1 Actinomycetales bacterium | reverse complement strand
CCGGGCCAACTGAACGGGCACCAGCGAGGTGTAGCGCAGCGGTTCGCTCAGCCGTTCGGCGTGCCTGGCGAAGTCGAGGGGGTCAAAGTGCCCGACCGGCATCATGATCGGGGCGGTTTCGGCGGCGATCGACCGCACCAGTACCTGCACCCCGGCCACGTAATGGGCGGGCAGCGCGAGCAGCCACTGGCCGGGACCGCCGAGCATCGAAGCGGATGCGGCGGCGCTGCTCAGCAGCGCGCTGCGGCTCAGCAGCACCCGTTTGGGCGTGCCGGTGCTGCCGGACGTCTCGATCACGACGGCCGTGCCGATCGGCACCCGGGCGACCGGGACGACCGCGCCCGCTCCAGGGCGTGGCAGCAGGGCGTCGCCGCTCGCGGTGAGGGCCAGGCGCAGCTGCGCCAGGAACGCCTCGGGGTCATCGGCCGAGACCGCGCGCAGATCCTTCACGGCGCGAACCCGATCAGTACTGCCAGGGGTACGGCGCCCAGTCCGGTTCGCGTTTTTCGAGGAACGCGTCGCGGCCTTCCACGGCTTCGTCGGTGCCGTAGGCGAGCCGGGTGGCTTCGCCGGCGAAGACCTGCTGTCCCACCAGGCCGTCGTCGACGGCGTTGAAGGCGAACTTCAGCATGCGTATCGCGGTGGGCGATTTCGTGAGAATCTCCCGCGCCCAGTCCAGTGCTTCAGATTCCAGCTCGGCGTGCGGCACAACGGCGTTGATGGCGCCCATCTCCAGGGCTCGTTGGGCGGAGTACTCCCGAGCCAGGAAGAACACCTCGCGGGCGGCCTTCTGGCCGACCTGGCGGGCGAAGTACGCGCTGCCGTACCCGGCATCGAAGGACCCGACGTCGGCATCCGTCTGCTTGAACTTGCCGTGCTCGGCGCTGGCGATGCTGAGGTCGCAGACCACGTGCAGGGAGTGGCCGCCGCCGGCCGCCCAGCCGGGAATAACGGCGATCACGACCTTGGGCATGAAGCGGATGAGGCGTTGCACTTCCAGAATGTGCAGCCGGCCGGTCGCCGCCGGCGAGGGCAGGCCGGCGGTCGGCGAGACGGGCGCGGTGGGGTCGTACTGGTAGCCGTCGCGGCCGCGGATGCGCTGGTCACCGCCGGAGCAGAAGGCCCAGCCGCCGTCTTTGGGACTGGGGCCGTTGCCGGTGAGCAGCACCACGCCGATGCGCGGGTTGGTGCGGGCGCTTTCCAGAGCCGCGTAGAGCTCGTCGACGGTGTGCGGTCGGAAGGCGTTGCGCACCTCGGGGCGGTTGTACGCGACCCTGGCGAAGCGCCCTGTGAGGTCGTGGTGGTAGGTCACATCGGTGAGGGCTTCGAACCCGGCCACCGGCCGCCACTGGGTCTCGTCGAAGATGTCGGACACGAAGGTTTCGGACGCCGGTGCGGTCATATGTTCAGCCTACTTGACCGGCCGTTGACCCGCTCTGGAAGCATCATCTGCACATGGTGAGACAAAAATAGTGCGTGTGGCGGCGGCAAGTCAACCCCTTGAAGGGGGCTGGGACGCGTTGTGTACTTGATGCTGTTACCGAGGGAGGTAGTCATGTCCACACGCGATGAGAGCACTCTGCGGGGGCCGAGTGGGCCGGACCCGAGAGGGTCAGACCCGATCGCTGGGTCAGACCCGATCGCGGGGTCAGACCCGATCGCGGGGCTGGGCCTCACCGCTTTGTCACCGACCGAATGGCGCGTCACCGACGCCCACCGCGACGAAGGCGACCCCTCCGCGGTGCTCGGTTTCATTCAGAACGTGGGAGGAGCATTCGAGGTGACAAATCTCGCCCGATTACGGGAGCGATCTTATTTTTCCACTTTTGGCCGGGCAGCGGCCAGCCTCGTACCGGGGCACACGACACCGACATCGATGGTGGCACCCCGGCAGGTACACGCATGAACGACGACAGCGACATGACAACGGTCAGGGTCAGCTCGACAGGAGAAGCGCAGCCGGGCAGCCGCACACCGAGCCGGGCGACCCCCGTGGCCCGGTACAGCCGGGCATCGACCGATGCCTTCGGTGACTACCTGCGGCGCATCGGCAAGGGCCCGCTGCTCAACGCGGAAGAGGAGGTCGATCTGGCGCGGCGTATCGAGGTCGGTCTGCTCGCGGAGGCGCGGCTGCTGAAGGGGCAGCAGGATGCGGCGGTGCAGCGTGAACTGAGTTGGCTCATGCACGACGGGCCGCGCGCCAAGAACCATTTCATCGAAGC
>JBBQYN010000414.1:0-2232 GCA_038208655.1 Actinomycetales bacterium | reverse complement strand
GGGTCCCGGACCCTGTTGACCGGCTCGTGCACCCGCCGGGCTTCCAGATGCAATGCGACCTCTGGTTCCCCCACGACGACATCCCCCTCGGCCACGACCAGGTTGACCGGCCACCCGTGCTCGTGATGACGTCAGCGGCGTCCGGATTCATCCAAAGCCGCATGCTGCCGACACGGATGACATCAGATCTGCTCGGCGGCATGTGGTCTCTGCTCGAGGAAGCACAGGCCGTTCCCTCGCGGCTGCTCTGGGACAACGAGTCCGGGATCGGGCGCGGGAAACTGACCGAAGCCGCCGCCGCGTTCGCCGGCACGCTCGGGTGCGAGATCAAACTTTTGAAGCCCCGCGACCCGGAGTCGAAGGGCATGGTCGAACGCATGAACAGGTTCTTTCGGGGCAGGTTCATGCCCGGTCGCACATTCGCGTCTCCGGCGGATTTCAACGCCCAGATGGCCGACTGGTTGCCGATCGCGAACAGCAGGTTTTCCCGTGCCCGCCGAGGCCGCCCGATCGATCTCGTCACCACCGACAGGGCCGCGATGCGGGCACTGCCGCCAGTGGCTCCCGAGGTGCTGTTTCGCAACATCGTGCGCCTACCGAGGGATTACATGGTCCGTGCCTTCAGCAACGACTACTCCGTCGACCCTGCCCTGATCGGGCGTCTCGTCCACGTCACTGCGGGCCTGGACACGGTCAACATCCACCACGACGGGCTCCTCGTGAGCTCGCACCCGAGGCAGTGGGCGCGGCAGCTGAACATCATCGATCCCGCTCACGTTGCTCGGGCTGGTGAGCTGCGAAATCAGCACCGGAGCCAAGGCCGGAAGATGGCCGTGTTAACGGTCGTGGAGACCGCGTCGCTGGATCATTACGACACCCTTTTCGGCCTCACACCCGACGCGCTAGCCCCCGTGGCGGTCGTCTCGTGAGCGGCGCAGTGGTTGGCGGATCCGAGACCGCCTCGCAGATCGAGTACTACTCCCGGGCGCTCCGGGCGCCGCGGATCAGCGACGCGTTCCGGCGCCTCGGCGACCAGGCCCGCGATGCGGGCTGGTCCCACGAGGAATACCTCGCCGCGGTCCTCTCGCGGGAAGTGTCGGAACGGGAAGCGTCGGGGTCAGCGCTTCGGATCAAGGCTGCACGGTTCCCAGGATTCAAGACGTTGGAGGACTTCAATTTCGGCCATCAGCCGTCCGCCGACCGGAACCTGATCGCGCATTTGGGCTCCGGGGTTTTCCTCACCGAGGGCAAGAACGTGGTCCTGTTGGGGCCGCCGGGGACCGGGAAAACTCACCTCGCGATCAGTCTCGGCGTCAAGGCCGCACAGACGGGCCACCGGGTCCTTTTTGATACCGCAGTCGGTTGGGTCAACCGCCTCCAAGAAGCTCACTCCCGCGGGAAACTCAACGCAGAGCTCAAGCGACTGCGCCGCTACAGCGCACTGATCGTCGACGAAGTGGGCTACATTCCCTTCGATCAGGACGCTGCGAATCTGTTCTTCCAGCTCGTCTCAAGCCGGTGTGAACAGGCATCGCTGATCTTGACGAGCAACCTGACTTTTGGTCGGTGGGGCGACGTTTTCGGTGACCCGACGGTAGCCTCGGCGATGATCGATCGGATCGTTCATCATGCCGATGTCATCAGCCTCAAGGGTGCCAGCTATCGGATGAAGAACCACCAGCTGCCGTCAACTACGGCATAGTAGAAACACACAACCGTGGCCCTGTTTTCAGTTGGCGAAACTGGCCCTATTTTCGGTTGGCGTTAACAAGTGGTCGATGCCAGCGAATCTGATGGCTCCCTCATGTGAACATCTGCTTGTCCACCTTTCAGAGGACAGACATCCGTACCTCATTGCGTTAGCGTTTGAATCAGCTTGGAAGGCATTGGGCCTTCTAGTGGTCTGCGTTTCAAATGGGGGATAAGAATGACGAATAGTATCGAGAGCGTGGCCAGGCGAGAAAACGGAATTAGTCGGTTTTCTGCATTGGCAATCGCGATGTCAGTGGCAGTTATCGTGAGCAGTGTCGCGTTCGCCGGCCCATCTGCTAGAGCCGACGCGGGGACCGACGATAGCTTTGTCGCGTCGGAGGAAGTGGCTAGCGCCCTGCAGAACGTCCAAGGTGACCTACTGCAGGAATCGCTCTCGACGTCATCTTCTTCTTCTTCAGCGCTCGGGACTAACCGTCTTGACGCAGACTCCACGACGCTTGCGATTGAGATTCCCAACAT
>JBBQYN010000413.1:0-2236 GCA_038208655.1 Actinomycetales bacterium | reverse complement strand
CTCGTCGGCCAGGCGCCGCACCGAGTCGGTGACCTCGGTTTCGAGCGCGCCGAGTTCACCGGCACGGGCGAGCAGCTCGGCCCTGCCGGCATCCGTGATGGCATAGATCGTCTTGCGGCCGTCGGAGGACTTGGTCACCAGTCCCTCATCTTCCAGCTTGGCCAGCCGCGGGTAGATGGTGCCGGCGCTCGGGCTGTAGGTGCCGCCGAAACGGTCGCTCAGGGCCTGAATCAGCTCGTAGCCGTGCCGCGGCTGCTCGGCCAGCAGGCTGAGCAGGTACAGCCGCAGGCTGCCATGTGAGAACACCGGGGTCATGACGCCGCCCCCGCCACGGTGCCGGTCTCGGTCTCGGTCTTGGTCGCGGTCGTGCCGTCGGGTTCGGCCGTGGCCTGCGGGGCATCGGCGCGCCGGCGCACCACGGAGATGCTGCCCGAGACCGAGTTCGCGGTCAGTTCCAGAAAGCTGTGGTCGAGGCTGCCGGTGCTGCCCTGATACCCCGTGCCGAGGGTTCCGCGCACCGTCTGTTCGTCGAGCTGCAGGGTGCCGGCGACGGTGTTCAGACGATACTTCACGGCCACCGCGCTGCCCAGTCGCACGGTGAGATCGCCTGAGACGGTGTTCGTGGTGACGCTGTCGGGGGTGTCGGCGAGGTCGAGGAATACGTCACTCGAGACCCCGTCGAGGCTGAACCGGCCGATGGCGCCGCTGGCGGTGACTTCGCCGGTGACGGTGTGCACCACGACGGCGCCGGTGTGGTTGCGCACCGAGATCTCACCGTTGACGGCGTTGAGGTCGAGGTCGCCGGTGCCGGCGTCGACCACGAGCTCGCCCGAGACGGTGCTGAGTTTGGCGTCGTTGCGCAGCCCGGTAACGAGGGCATCGGCCGAGACCACGCCGAGGCGCAGCGCCACGTCGCGCGGTACGGAGATGCTCACGTCGGCCTGGGCGGTGCCGCGGAAGGAGCCGAAGACCTCGATGAAGTTGTCCCAGCGCAGCTGCGGGTGGTCGATTTCCAGGGCATCGCCGTCCATCGAGATCTTGAGTTCCTTGCCGGTCACGCGGTGCACTTCGATGCGGGCGCCCGGTTCGTCGTGGCCGACAATGTCGACCGTTCCGGCGATCAGTCCTACTTTGAGCTTGCGGATCAGCTCAACGTCGATGATTTTGGTCTGCCCCGGGGCGACCAGCCATTTTTCCAGTGACACGTTCGTCTTCTCTTTTCAGCTCGCCCCCGCCAATACGCGATATATCGCGTCTTGAACACACGTTATATCGCGTCTGCGCGCAGCACAAGGGCGCCCGGTCAGTCCGCAGAATCGGGTGGGTCCACGCCGGTCAGCAGCGAAGCTCAGGTCAGTATAAGAAGATCGGGATCCACTCGGGGTTGTGGGCGTGTACGAGCACCAGGAACACCACCAGGTCAAAGAGCAGGTGCACGCACACCACGTAGGTGAGCGATCGGGTGCGGGCGAAGGTGTACCCCTGCAGCAGGGCGAACGGGAAGGTCAGCACCGGGCCCCAGCCCTGGTAACCGAGTTCCCAGAGGAACGACGTGAAGATCACGGCCTGCAGCAGGTTGGCCTGCCAGTCCGGAAAGTGCCGGCGCAGCAGCGCGAAGGCCGTGCAGATGAAGAACAGTTCGTCCCAGATGCCCACGAATCCCACGCCCACGAAGAGGCGGGCGAGCTCGTCGGGCGCGCGAATGGCCGGCCAATTTTCGAAGGAGCCGGTACCGATGAAGTACACCGGCAAGATCAGGTAGCCCAGCAGCAGCACCAGGGGCAGGTACCAGCGTTCCAGAGTGGTCCAGCGCTGTCCGGTGCGCATCGGAAAGCGGATGGCGTGGTCCTTGTAGCCGTACCGGCTGATCAGGTAGGGCACCAGAACGGACAGGCTGAGCACCGTGCCCATCAGGGCGATATTGGGGTAGTCGATGTTGGCTTCAAGGGAGATGGTGCTGATGATCAGCAGCCCCACGGTGAGCAGCAACAGATCGCGAAACAGCGCCCGGTCCACGACATAGGCCACAACCACGGAAGCGGCCAGCAGGGCGTAACCCGGAAGCGCCAGCTGCATCGCGAAGATCAGCACCGCAGAGGCGGAGAGCATCGCGGCGGGGATGAGCCCCCAGGAGAGTCGAGGGCGGGCCCGTGCGGGCGCCGGAGTCACGTCGGTGGCCATGATCCACCCTAACAAGGGGGACTGTGATCACCGGCCGTGCTGACCCGGATCGTCA
>JBBQYN010000412.1:0-2239 GCA_038208655.1 Actinomycetales bacterium | reverse complement strand
ACGCGGCCGCCGTACAGGCCGGCCGAACTCAGCCGATCGAGGGCGCTTTGACTTACGAGGGCGGCCTGCTACTGCGCCGCGGTAGGCAAATCGTGGGAGCGTTCAGCGCCAGTGGCGCGAGTGGTGCCCAGGACGCGCAGGCGGTACGGGCCGGAATGGCGGTGATCGGCATCCAGCCGTGACATCGCGAGGCACCCCGTGTTCTGAGCAAAGCGAGGAATCGGGAGTCGACTTCCGTTTGGTGGACACCTCATCTCGACCGTGAGACTGACGGATCTATCCCACGGACGCGCCAGCGGCGGACCCAAGGTAAGGCGAGCCGAACGTCTCGCGCTTCTGCGGCGGGGCCTGGGGCGGGCGGCCCGTGCCTCATAAGATCATGGCGAGGCGCCCGCCCCGGTCGGCCCCGTCGGCAGCAAGCGCGTGTTAGGTCGTCAACACCGCGAGTCTACTGTTGGAGCCGATTGTATCGGCGCAACACATCGTGCAACTGGTCGTGCGGGAGTGCGTGGACGCGACTCCCGTTGAGGCCGGTCATCGTACGGGCGGCGACGAGTGCATTGATCACCGCCTCCTCAGTCGCTTGGATCGTCGCCGCGTAGAGGTGCTCCGTCGCGTAGGGGAACAGCGTCGGTTGTTGCACCAAGAACGGCGGCGTGCGGTCCCACTCAACCTGCGTCGTGGCAAACGCAAGTACGACGTCACCCGAAAATGGGTTCGCCGTCGCCCCGTTGCGCGCCAACCCGAGGGCAGCCCGGCGTGCCATGGCCTTCAGCGTGAGTACGCTCACCGGCGCGTCGGTCCCGACGATTACCAGAATCGAGCCATCGCCTTCAGGCGAAGCTGTCGCAGCTGAAGTGTGCCACTCGGGCTTGAGTCCGGCAATTTCGCGTCCAACCGGCACGCCGGCGACGCGCAACTCCTGACGATTGCCGTAGTTGGCCTGGACCAACACCCCCACCGTGTATCCGCCGTGCTCGGAAGTCAGCACCCGGGACGCCGTGCCGATCCCGCACTTGAATTCGTGACAACTCATACCTGTCCCGCCGCCGACATTGCCCTCGGCCACTGGGCCGGACACCGCGCCGTCGAGTGCGGCAAACACGTGCTCCTCCCGGAGCGGGAACGCGAGATAGTCGCTCAAATCGGCGTCCCACGTGTCGGCGACAACCGGCATGTAGATTGGCCAAGCAGGGAAGCGCCGGGCCGACCACTTGATGACAGAGGTGAACACCGTGCCATTGCTCGCCGTGCCTGTCAGCATGATCGGCGACCGGAGCATTCCGAACTCCTCCGCGAAGATCGTTCCAGACATCTCTGCGTCGCCGTTGAGCACAAACGAGGCGGCCGGGTAGTAGCCGAGGGTTGCCCGCGGCAGGATCGCGGTCACTCCCGTCCGAATGGCGTGGCTCCCTTCGCCCTCAATCAAGGTCGTGTGGCCGACGAGCACACCAGGCACATCGGTGATGGCGTTGAACCGGCCCGGAGCTCCGTCGAAGGGGACGCCAAGGTCACGGGCGCGCACCAACTTCGTTGGATTCTGCGCGCCCGCAGTTCCAGCGCTGACGAATACAGCGACAATGCACGGCAGAAGGACGTTTCGCATTTGTTCTCGGTTGAAGTTGCGATCTAACGACCTGCGCTTCTGCTGCGGGGCCCGGTGAGGCCGCCGCATTCCTTGCATAAGACTACAACGCGGCGGCCGAACCGTCCCGGCCTCGTCGGCAGCAGGCGTGGGTTGGGCGCGGGCCGGTCAACCACAAACAATGCGCCTAGCGTCGTGCGAGCCAGCTGACCACTGCGGTCTGGAGCGCGATGCGTTTGTCGGACCAAGAATGGTCCGTCGGCTGATGCAAGGTCGTGATCCGGGTATTGCCCAGCATCCGCATACGCTTGACGAGCGGATCGGTGTGCGCCGCAAGTCCGTCGTCGGAGGTCAGCACAAGCATTGGCATGCGGGACAGCCCCGGCGCAGCCGTATCGAATTGCCAGCCCGCGGAACCGCCGTTGAGTTCCTCTGCCATGCTTTGCGGCGTGACGCCCGACAGTGATTCCATGTTGTCGGCCATGAGGGCCGCCAACGTATCGCGTTGCATGGTGCCGATGAGACCAATGTCTGCCGCCGAAATCAGGACGGCTCCGAGCAAGGAGGGGTGGCGCGCGGCGGTAAGGGCGGTCACCCATCCGCCCATGCTATGGCCGGCTATTACAATGCGTTGCGTATCGACGCCAAGGCGCC
>JBBQYN010000411.1:0-2255 GCA_038208655.1 Actinomycetales bacterium | reverse complement strand
CGGCTTTGTGAGCGACCACATGGAGGTGATGTGGGACCTCGACAACGAGGCCATGGAAACGTCCGAGAAGTTCGGTCTGCACGCCGTGCGCGTGCCGACCCCGGGTATCTCACCCGACTTCGTGGGCGGGCTGATCGACCTGGTCGAGGAGCGCCTCAACGATGTGCCCTCTGCGGAGCGTCCGTCCGAGACCGAGCTCGGCCCCTGGTACGACGTGTGCCGCCCGGGGTGCTGTGAGAACGTACGACTGGGTTTCAAGCCCGCCGTGGCGGGGATGGCCCCGTGAGCAGCATTCGTGTGGGCACCCGGGGCAGCGCCCTGGCCATGGCCCAGACGCGCACCATGGCCAACCGCATCGAGGCGTCCGTGGGCGCCCCGGTCGAGATCGTGCCGATCGAAACGCACGGCGACGTGTCGCAGGAATCGCTCTCGAGCCTCGGCGGCACCGGCGTCTTCGCCAGCGCCCTGCGTGATGCCCTGACCAACGGCGAATGTGATGTGGTGGTGCACTCCCTCAAGGACCTGCCCACCGACCCGTTCCCCGGGTTGCGCATCGGCGCCACGCCCAAACGAGCGGATGCCCGGGATGCGCTCTGCGCGCGTTCCGGCTTCACTCTGGCCACGCTGCCCGAGGGCGCTCGGGTCGGCACCGGTTCGCCGCGCCGGATGGCCCAGCTGCGGGCGCTGCGCGCCGACCTGGAGATCGTCGACATTCGCGGCAACATCGACACCCGGCTGGGCCGCGTTGTCGAGGGCGACCTCGACGCCGTGGTGCTGGCGGCTGCGGGCCTGGGCCGGCTGGGCCGGCTCGACGCCGTGACCGAGTTGCTGGAACTCTCCGACTGGCCCACCGCGCCCGGACAGGGCTCCCTCGCCCTGGAGGTGCGCGATGAAAAGCTGGAACGGCTGCTCGGCAACGCCCTTGCCGCGATCTCACACGGCACCACTGAAGGCACCACGACCGCCGAACGGCTCGTGCTTGCCCACCTCGAAGCCGGCTGCGCGGCTCCCATTGGCGCCACCGCCGTCGTCGATGACGGTCTGCTGTTTCTGACCGCCACCGTATACAGTCCCGACGGAACCCGCACCGTGACGAGCTCGCACGCCGCCACGCCCGACTCACACTCCGGGATCCACCTCGTCGAGGCGGCGCACGACGTCGCTTCCCGCGTCGCCACCGACCTGCTGGCCGGTGGCGCCGCCGAATTCGCACCACTGAAGGCACAGAAGTGACCAGTCGACAGCAGCTCAAACCCCTCGCCGGCTGGCGAGTGTTGGTACCCCGCGGCGGGCCGTGGGGCGACCAGGTCGCCGCGAACCTGCGCAGCCGCGGGGCCGCGCCGGTCGTGGCGCCGATGATCAATTTCGCGCCCACCGACGACGCCGCGGCGCTGGAGGCAGCCCTCACCCGGCTGGCCACCGGCGGTTTCGACTGGCTCACGGTGACGAGTGCGACCACGGTGGACGTGCTCAGCTCGCACCGCGCCGTGGTGGCACCGGGCACGCACATCGCCGCCGTCGGGGAGACGACCGCCGCCGCGCTGGTTGCCGCCGGCTACCACGTGGATATCGTGCCGTCTGAGGACAACTCGGCGCGCGGCCTGCTCGAAGAATGGGAACGCGCCACCGACGGGGTGATCCCGTTGCGGGTGCTCGCCCTGCGCAGCGCGATCGCGAAGCCGCTGCTCAGCGAGGGACTGCGCCGCATCGGCCACGACGTCGAATCCGTGGTGGCCTACCGCACCGTGGGGGTGCCGGTGAGCGACCAGGTGGTGTCCGACGTGCGCGCCGGGCTGCTGCAGGCGGTGCTGGTCACCTCCGGCAGTGTGGCGCAGCAGGTTTACGAGCAGTTTGGTCCGCTGCCGGCCCAGACGCTTGTGGCGTGCATCGGTCCGCGAACGGCGAAGGACGCCGCCGCAGCGGGACTGCGCGTCGACGTCATCGCGCTGGAGCGCAGCGCCGCGTCGCTCATCGAGTCGCTCGTGCAGGCCGCCGAGTCTCGTTCGGCCGCCACCGCGGCCCTGTAACCGCTGAGCAGCCGCGCGCTGGTCGTGTGGTGGTCTCGACAGGCTCGACCAACGGAAAAGGCGAGCCGGTCTGCTCGACTCACGCCCCGCTGATCGAGCTTGTCGAGATCGCCGGTGACCAACGCGAGGACCCTTATCTCGCGGCGTGCAGCACCTTTGGCGGCTGGCGCCCAGCCTCCGGGGAGTAGCTTCCCATCATGACGAAGAAGCAGCCCTACCGCGTCGTGC
>JBBQYN010000410.1:0-2262 GCA_038208655.1 Actinomycetales bacterium | reverse complement strand
CCGTTCCATCGACAGCATCGACAACGCCGCCCTCACCGTGCTGCGCCACCAGAGCCACGCCTGGACCCTCGACATTCTGAACGGCCGCCTGGTCGACGTCTGACCGTCCGCAGCACGCACGCACGCCGACACAGCCGGCAGCGCACCCGGCGGTGGCCGCGGGCACCGAATAGCACCCCGGGCATTTCCGCGCTCGTTCTCCTCGGGGCCTTCCGCAATTCACCCGCACCCCCTACGGTGTTCAGAGCCAGCAGCCCCGGTCGTCAGCTTTCGATGCTTTCCGGGGAGCCGAAACTGCCGAAGTGAGTGCTATGACCCACGTGATCGACAGCATCGACAGCCGAGTCGACCGGTTTTTCACGCCGGAACGACGCCGGCACCTGCACCGGCCCGGCACCCTGCTGTGGGCGTTCCTCGGCCTGCATGCGGTCTTCTTCATCGCTCTGGCCCCGATGATGCTCACCGGGCAGGTGCTCGGCGATCTGCCGCTCTATCGTTACTGGGCCGAATTGGGCTTCAACCATGAGCTCTGGCAGGGCATCGACGTGCTCTGGGTCTACCCGATCGGGGCGATGCTGCCGATCGCGGCAGCCGATCTCGGCGGCCCGTACCTCTACCAGTTCCTGTGGTTTCTGATGACGTGCCTGCTCAATGCCGCCGCGGTCGCCGTGCTCACGGATATGGGCCGCCGCGCCGCCGGGTATCGCGCCGCCTGGTGGTTTCTGCTGTTCTCGCTGCTGCTGAGCCCGGTGGGCCTGCTCCGCCTGGAAGGCCTCACCGCGCCGATCGTGGTGATCGGGCTGGCCCTGCTGTCCCGGCGGCCACTCGTGGCGGCCCTGCTGCTGAGCCTGGCCACCTGGATCAAGGTGTGGCCGGCCGCCGTCGTGCTGGCCGTCGTCGTGGCCTCGCGCCACCGCATCACGGTCGTGGCGACCGGGGCGGCGCTGAGCGCTGTCATCGCGGCGGGGGTCTGGCTGGCCGGCGGCGCCGGAATGATCGCCGGCTTCGCGACCATGCAGTCCGACCGCGCCCTGCAGCTGGAGGCCCCGGTGTCCACGCCCTGGGTCTGGATGGCCGCGCTCGGCCAGCCCGACACGGCGGTGTACCAGAACTTCGCCATCGCCACCCGCGAGGTCGCCGGGCCGGGCGCCTCCGTCGCCGCCGCACTGATGACCCCCCTGATGTTCCTGGCCATCACCGCCGTCGGCGCACTGATGCTCGCGGCCTTGCGCCGCGGCGGGGACGCAACCGAGCTGCTCTTCACGGGTGCCCTCGCCCTGGTGAGCGCGTTCGTGGTCTTCAACAAGGTCGGTTCCCCGCAGTACATGCTGTGGCTGGTCCCGGTGGTGGTCGTGGGCATCACCCACGGCTGGGCGCGCTGGCGCGTTCCGGCCTACCTGATGCTCCTGATCAGCGGCCTGACCACACTGGTCTTCCCGGTCTTCTACCTCCCGCTCATCGCGGGCAACCTCGTGGCTGTCACCCTCCTGACCATGCGCAACGGTCTGCTGGTGCTCCTTTTCGGCATCACCGTGATGCGCCTCGTCCAGTTGACACGCACGCGCCGAACCCTGCTGTCACAGACCGATGCGGCGACGGATGCCGCCATTCGCGCCACCCGCCGAGTCATCGCGCCCTGACCACCAGGCACGCACACGTCAACGCCCGGCACTGGCCAACGGGTGAGTTCCGACGCGAAGGCACCGCTCACCCCGTTTCGGTGACATACTTTCCACTCATCGCATCGTTTTTCCGGCGCGATCGGCGGTTCACGCCCGCGCATGGCTCAATGCTTGGCACAACAACGCATAGCTCAACTCACGTATGCCTCAGTGAACAGTTGACTCAGTGAACATACAACTCAGTGAACATTCAACTCAGTGAGCATTCGACTCAATGCAGAGGACGAGATCTGTGACCACCGCCGCAATACCCGCCGCTTCCCCCGCAGATCCGGCTCGGACGAGCCCGGAGAGGCCCGCCGGCTGGCATCCTCTCGACCCGCTCAGCGCCGCAGAATTCACCCAGGCGAGCGGCATCCTGGCCCGGGAACACGGCGTGGCGGCCGGCTGGCGGTTCGCGTCGATCGAACTCGTCGAACCGGGTCGCAGCGCGATCACGGCCTTCGAAAACGGTGAGCCCGCCCCCGACCGGCAGGCCCGCCTCGTGGTGCTCCATCGCGCCGAAAACGCCACCTACACCTCGGTCGTGTCACTCACCGACGACGGGGTGCTCGATTTCACCCACGTTCCCGGAGTACAG
>JBBQYN010000409.1:0-2284 GCA_038208655.1 Actinomycetales bacterium | reverse complement strand
TGTGTCCCTGTTGTGCTTCTGGCCGCTCGCCTTCTCGGCATTCACCCACGCGTTCAACGTGTTTCCGTTGTGGGCCAGCGGCAACACCGAAGGCGCAAGGTACGCATCCGATCGTGTGCGCCGGCTTGGGCAGCTCTCGTTGTGGATCGCCGGCGCGCTGCTGGTGTTGCTCGTGGTCGTGTACACGGTTGTCGCCATCGTGCTGATCACCCAGGGCGGTGACTTCGAGGCGCCACGGGAGGGGATCGAGCACGGCCGGGGATTCCTCGAGGAACAGGGAAGGTGACCTGGACCTGCGTAAGCCTCGCAGAAGATTTCGCGTGGATGGGGCGGCCGGGGGCCGCCCCATCCACGCGATCCAGCGGGAACGGTCCGAGGTCTTGGAGGGCTCATCGAGCGGCGTGGTCAGCGGCGAGAGCGTGCGTTGACGGTGATCGACCACGCCATCGCCGTATTGACCCCGATGACTGGGGTGCGGCAGGCATGCGCCGCGACCGGCCGCGCACCCGTCAGTTATTACCGTGCCCACCCGAAAACGGCTGACACCACACTGGTTTCGCCGGAAACCGCAAGCAAGTGGGGGACATGCCGCCGGCCTCGCATGCACCGACGGAGGGTGCGCAGCGCGGGCATTGTCGATCGCCGAGCGCGAGCATAAGTTGGGTGTGCTCAATTCCGAGCGGTTCGTCGACATGGCCCCGTGCAGGTGTACGCCGCCCTTGCTCGACGAGGGCACCTACCCGTGCATCGAGTCGACGATGTATCGGATTCCCCGGGAGATCGTCGCCAGCATGCGACGCGTCCGGCCGCGGTGAAACCGGAACTGATTGCTCACCAACCGAATTCCGATTGGTTCCTGGGCTATCACGAAGCTGCACGGCCGGGCGAAGTGGACGTACTGCCACCTGTATTTGATCTTGGATGTCTAGTTCCGATACGTGGTCGGGTGGATGGTCGTCTCCCGCGAATGCCGCGTGCACCAGCGCGGCACAGGCGGGAAGGACCGACACAGCAGCGCCGGTCGCGGCCGCGCCGAGACCGGGCGGCGGCGCCGGAAACGGGCAGAACCCCCGCCCACCGGCGGTCGGCAGCAGGAAGGACGTTCACGATGTCTGCCTGCGCGGCACCACCGGCACCTCGCACGCCGCCCACACCACCGGTCCTACGCACGCGAGGACCTTCCTGACGGCGAACGGGAGCGACAGCCCCCGACCCACACGACGGCGCCACCGAGCAGCGGACCCTGGGTGTAGCCGATACTCTTGTGGAAAAAGTAGGTGCCGAACGCCCTGCCCTGCTTCGCCTTCGGGTTCATCCGGGCGACGAGGGCACTGGCGGCGGGTGAAAGCGGAAGCCCCCCAGCCCGAGACGGGCCAGCCACAGCCAGCCCGGGTCGTCGACTACGACAATTACGGCCGCGACCACCCCGCCGCTCATTACCGGCAGGGATCGGCCCTGTCCGCGATCGAGCCGAACACCGGTTTGAGCACTACCGCGGCGCCGTCGTACAAGGCAGCAGCCTGCCGAGATGTAGCCAAAACGGCGCAGATCCCGGAGGCCGCCGAACCCAAGGTTGACGGCGATCGCGTACGCACCGAACGCGGTGGTGAAGCCCGCCGCATGCTGGGCCACATCCGCGGGCAGGTCGGGGACGTGCCGCGCGCCTAAGCACCCGCTCGGTGTAGTCCTCGAAACGAGCTACGCGGTGGGTCAACCGCTGCAGGGCGACGGCGTTCGGCGCACCGAACTCGTGGGCCGTGAGTTCGCGGTGCCATCGCCGCAGTCGCCGATGCTCTCCTCCTCGCCGACATAACCGATGGTGCCAGCGGACAGCACCGACGCCTACCATTGAATTCCCCTGCCGGCCGCCGTTGAGGCTCACGAGTTCGTCTAACGATCAGTGATCTTCGACGTACTTGCCGTACTTCGCTGCAACGCTGCGCCGTCGATCAGGACTCGGCGGGCAAGCCGCTGTGGCTCTTCCGCCCACTAGGACTAGGGATCGAGCACATCTACCGCCTCGCCGGAATGGTCACCAGATGATGTCGTTCTGACGGTTCCCGGAGTGAGCTGTGTCATCGCGTGCGCGGTCTCCGGGGTCTTTTGTGGTCCTGTTGGCGCCGACATCACCTCGATCAGCGGTCAAGTGTGCGGCTTCCTGAGCGGTTCCACAGTACTTCTCAGCGATCTCGCAGCACCGTGGGAGGACCGTCGCCGTTAGGACCACATGGAGGGTTCGACGTCATAGACGTACGCCACGCCACGAAAGGGATTGACGATGATC
>JBBQYN010000408.1:0-2285 GCA_038208655.1 Actinomycetales bacterium | reverse complement strand
GCCGCCACCGACCCCGGACTTGGCGGGCATGCCCACGCTCGTCACCCAGGAACCGGCATCGTCGTACATGCCCGACGTCATCATGACCGAGAGCACCCGCTGCACCGGAACGGCGCCCAGCGCCTCCTTGCCGGTGACAGGGTTGCTGCCGCCGTTGGCGAGCGTCGCCGCCATCACGGCCAGGTCGCGGGCGGTGACCTGCACCGCACACTGCCGCAGGTAGTTCTCCAGAACGGTGCTCGGGGCATCCTCGATGATGCCGAAGGAACTGAGCAGGTAAGCCAGCGCATGATTGCGGTCGCTGTGGCGAAGCTCCGTCTCGAAGACGCGCTCGCTCACTGCCAGGTCGCGGCCGGCGAAATCCGACAGCAAGCCCACGATGCGTTTGATGCTGGATTTGCCACCGGAGCCCTTGATGAGCGAGGTCACGGCGAGGGCGCCGGCGTTGATCATGGCGTTGTCGGGCCGCCCGCTGCCCTGCGCGAGGGAGATCTCGTTGAAGGGGTCGCCGGAGGGTTCCACGTCGACCTTCTCGTCAACGGCGTCGAGGCCGAGGTCAGCCAAAGCCAGGCCGTAGCTGAACGGTTTCGAGATGGACTGCAGGGTGAACTCGGTACGGGTGTCGCCCACCTCGTACACGTGGCCGTCGGCGGTGGCCAGGGCGATGCCGAAATAGTCCGGGTCGGTTCCCGTGGGCGCCCCGCCGGGGCTGTAGACGGTGCCGGATTTCAGGTCGGACAGTTGGCTGTGAAGCTCGCAAAGATAGCTCTCGACCGGTGACTGCATTGACTTAGTTTATTCCCACCGCCATGCGCACTCCGAGGGTGAGCATTACGGCGGCGATCAGGGCGTCGAGCACCCGCCACGAGCCGGGCCGGGCAAAGAACGGTCGCAGCAGACGGGCCCCGAAGCCCAGGCTGATGAACCAGATGAAGCTCGCCGTGATCGCGCCGGCACCCCACCACCAGCGCTCAGTATCGCCCTGCTGGTTGGCGACGAAGCCCAGAAAAATCACCGTGTCAAGGTAGACATGCGGGTTCAGCCAGGTGAGGGCGACGGTGGTCAGCACGGCCGTGCGTGTGCTCACCCGCACGGTGCTGCCGTCGGCGAGCAGGGCCCGCGGTTTCCACACCCGGAACAGGGCGAACAAGCCGTAGCAGAGCAGAAACGCGGCACCGACGATCTGCACCACGGTCAGCGCCGCGGGCGCCCGGTCGACGAGCACACCGATGCCGACGATTCCCGCGAAGATCAGCACGGCGTCAGAGGCGGCGCACACGGCGACGGCCGCGGCGACGGTGCGGTTGTCGCCCGCGATCCCGATGCGCAGCACGAAGGCGTTTTGCGAGCCGATCGCGATGATCAGGGCAAGGCCGGTACCGAGGCCGAGCACAAGGGGAAGCAGGGTGTCAGCGAGGTTCATGGTTCTGAAAGTACGGCTAATCTGAAGGCCTGTACAGCTAATGTTTCTTTGCATGCATAAGAAGGGCTAATTATGCGGTTTCAGATGGACCACCTGCAGGCGCTGATCTGCGTTCTCGACGAGGGCACCTTCGACGCCGCCGCCGAGCGGCTGCGCATCACGCCGTCGGCCGTGTCGCAGCGCATCAAGGCGATGGAGCAGACCGCCGGCCGGGTGCTCGTACAGCGGGTCAGCCCCGTGCAGTGCACACCGGCCGGCGACATCGTGCTGCGCTATGCCCGCCAGATGCAGTTGCTCGAAGCGGATGCCGTACGCGCACTCGACGCTGAGGCAGGCCCGCCGGGCCGCCAGTCGATGGCCCTGGCCGTGAACGCGGACAGCCTCGCAACCTGGTTCCTGGAAGCCCTCGCGGCCGTGACCGCGCCGGTCTCGTTCACGCTGCGCCGTGAGGATCAGCAGCACACCACCTCACTGCTGCGCTCCGGCACGGTCATGGCGGCGGTCACCTCGGAGCCCCATCCGCTGCAGGGCTGCCGGTCGCAGCGGCTCGGTGTGATGCGGTACCTCGCCGTCTGCAGCCCCGGCTTTCGCGACCGCTGGCTGGGCGGCGGCGACGCGGTGGGCGACCCGGCGGGGAAGTCGGTAGGGGAGGCGCTGGGGCACGCGCCGGTGGTGAACTTCGATCGGCGTGACACGCTGCAGAGGGACTTCTTTCACACGGTGACCGGGCGGGTGCTCCAGGCCCCGCAGCATGTCGTGCCGACCTCGGCCGACTTCGCGCGGGCGATCGTGCTCGGCATGGGCTGGGGCCTGCTGCCCGAGAAGCAGTGCCTACCCGAGATCGGGGCGGGCCAGCTGGTGC